>JAISAN010000048.1 GCA_031266635.1 Treponema sp.
AAGGGGATGTTGTCTTTGCCGATAAACTGAAAAAGCTCCACCTCGCCGGGGCTTTTCCACCAGTAGTTCATAAAGTCATGCCAGTCCTGAAACTTCGCCCCCGGCTCCCGGGCTTTTTCGGCGCCCAGGTTTCCGGTGATCGAAATATACCCGATGGGCGCATCGAACCAGACGTAAAAGACCTTGTTTTCGTATCCCGGCTTGGGCACGGGGATACCCCACTTGAGGTCCCGGGTGATGGCCCGTTCCCGCAGGCCGTCCCGGATCCACGCCTGGGTCATCTGGACCGCGTTGTTGGCCCAAAAGCCCTTTTCCGACGCGGTTTTGATCCACCCCTCCAGGCGGTCTTTGATTTTGGGCAGATCGATGTAGAGGTGTTTTGTGGATTTCAGGGCCGGGGTGGAACCGCAGCTTGAACAGCGGGGCTCCTTGAGTTCCGTGGGCTCCAGCAGTTTCCCGCAGGCCTCGCACTGATCCCCCCGGGCCTCGGCGCTGCCGCAGTGGGGACACCGGCCCCGGATGTACCGGTCCGCCAGGAAACGGCCGCACCGGCCGCAGTAGAGCTGTTCAATGGTCCGCTCCACAATAAAGCCCTGTTTATCGAGCCTGGTAAAATTATACTGGGTTACCTCGGTCTGGATGGGGGTGGAAGTCCGGCCGAATTTATCAAAGGCGATATGAAACCAGCGGTAAATGTCCGCATGGATGGCGTAATACCGGTCGCAAAGCTCCCGGGGGCTTACGCCCTCCTCGGCGGCCCGGTTTTCCGTGGCGGTTCCGTATTCGTCGGTGCCGCATACATAGAGGGTTTCATAACCCCGGAGCCGGCAAAACCGGGCAAAAGCGTCGGCGGATAACACCTGTATCAGATTCCCCAGGTGGGGCACATTGTTCACATAGGGGAGCGCGGAGGTAATCAGTCTGCGTTTCATATTCACCCATGATAGTAGAAAGACGGGGGGATTGGGAAGACAGCGAAAATTCAGGCTAAGGGGAACCTCTGAAAACCGAAGTTTTTAGGGCAACGCTGATTAACTTGACGCTAATCAGCATTGCCCTATGTATTTGCTCACGCAAATATCACATTAAAGTAGCACTGATTTATTCTCGATTGAATAAATCAGTGCTTCCTTAGAGGTTCCCTAATGTGAAAATTTCAGGGTGAATTCGGTGGCCCAGGTTTCGCCGGGAGGCAGCGAAACTTCCTGCAGGGGCATAAAACAGGTAGACTGGTAAATATCCGGGGCCCCGCCTTTGACCGCGCGGGGGGTTTTAATGGGGACAATACCGGCGTTAAATTTTTTTTTGGAACCCAGGATGATCTGGACTTCGTTTTTCAGATCCTGGATTTTGATGCTTTCGGCGTCATATACGGCCGGTTCAGAAAGCGGCGTATCTTTGTTTTTGAAAAAACGGACAAAAGCATCTCCGTCGCCGGGGAAGGAAAGATCGATCTCCGGGGCCAGCTGGAACTGTTCTTCCGTTTCCCCCCGGTTGGTCAGGGTATAGGATACGAAAATGGTATCTTTTTTGAGGAAATAGCTTTTTTCCATTTCTATGTTTCCAAAAGGCAGGGCCTCCCGGCAGGAAAGGCGGAAACGAACATTTCTATGGATCCGATCCATCCCGGCGGCTTCAAAAAGTTCCTGGCCGCACAAACGGGCCCCCGCGATACGGCCTTTGCCGAGGTCCCGCGGGGAAATCCCGGAGGGAATGAACCGGTCCGCAAAAGCGGCTCTCCGTTCCCTGGTAATCCCCGGCGCAAAGGTATCCAGATAATTCCAGGTCCTGGGGAGGAAATCCAGTTCAAAAATACCGGCCCCCCGGAGCCGGATATAACAGTTAATATTCGTGTCCTGAAAAAGGTACTCCCCCGCCCCATCCATATCAAAATCAAAATTCATAAGGGAGGAAATAAACTTCCCCTTTTCCCGGCAGATCCGTTCCGCGTCAATCAGGGCCGTATAGGCCGCTTTCCTCACCGGAGAACAGTCGATGCCGTACTTTTCGGTGGGACAAAAAACATCACAGCCCTGGGCTTTCCAGAGTTCCTCCCGGGCGGTATGTTTCCGGGATTTATCCCCCCGCAGCTGGTTAATCAGGGTGTTGGTAAAAAGCATTTTGGAATAGATCCCATTGGCTTCGGGAAAATCGATCAAAAAACTCCGGGGCAGCGCATGGGAAGGCGCGGCTTTTTCCAGCGGCAGGCAGGAACCCAGGGAATTGGGGAAATAAGCCCTCCGCAGCCCCTGAAGTCCCCGGAAAAATTTATCGGGACTGACAAAATCTACAAAAGATTCACAGCGGGAAAGGTTCTCAAAAAAATCATGGAAGATTGATTCCGGGACCTCCCCCTGCCGCCGGTAGACTTCGTCCAAAAAAACGGAAACTACGACATCCCCCTCCGGGAGTATTTTTTCCGCCATATCGCTGAGCGCCTGGAAAGCGTTTTTTTGGGCAAATTCTTTTTGCAGGAATTTTGAAAGGGGGAAAACGATAATAGTTTTGCCCTGGTCTTCGCTGATACAGGGGGAAAAAAGTTCCTTCCCCTGCAATCCCGCCAGTTTGAATTGTTCTTCGTCCAGAAAGGTATAAGCCATACCGCAGGCGCTCAGGGAACTTATCATGTTTTGTTCCCAGGCCAGAGCCGGAAGCCAGCATCCCACCGGCCGTTTTTCAAATTGTTTCCGCAGATAGGTGGTCAATAATTCAACCTGACCAATCTTGTCCTGCTGGGGGATGAGGGGCATCAGGGGCTCATAAAAACCGCCCCCCAGGATCTCCACCTGTTTTCGGGATATCATGCTTTTAATCAGCATGGTACATTCGGGATGGAAGCGATCGAGCCAATGGAACACTACCCCGGAATAATGCAGTACCAGTTGAATATGGGGGAATTTATACAGCGTTCCGATAAATGGCATTAAATCGTTTTTATAGATCCGCGCAAATTCATCATCCCCGGCGCCGCCGGGAATATGTTTATGGGACCCCAATATCAACTTTATTTTACCCATTGCGGCCTGCTTCCTGTATTCTTATTCCCTATATTGTAACTTACTTTCCCGGTCCTGAAAAGCCAAAAATACGAACATCTCAAAAATACGGACAAAAATACGGAAGATAGAGCTTGTGCCAAACCCCGGTGGAAAGCCGGCTTTTCCGCTAAATTCACGGCCACTGTTCCAAAAACTGAAGTTCCCGAACAGCTCCGGCAGAGAAAAAGCGGGCCGGAACTTTAGCCGCCCAGGGTCTGGTAGAACATGAGGGCGGCGGAACTGAAAATCAGGGATAAAAGCCCCATCGAGATGAGGGCCAGGGGACTTCCCCGCAAAAAACGGGGAACGGCCTCCAGACAGGAACGGCGGCGGATCTCATTGAGGATCAAGAAGGCAAGTAAAACGCCCAGGACAAAACCCAGGGCCAGAACCACCGCGTCAATAAAGCCTGATGCCAGATGCAGGGTAAGAAAAAGAGACCCGGCGGTTAAACCGTCGCAAAAGCCAATGACCCGGTTTTCAGGGACATCCTTTTTCAGGACAAGCCGGAACAGCGGGCGTTCCAGGCCGGCATATACCAGGGCGCTGGAGGGGAACAGGAGCAGATATTCAAAAAAACCCAGGGAAAGGATATATGAAAAAATGACCCAAAGCAGGAGAACCGACAAAAATACCGTCCCGGTCTGAAGAAAAAGAACCGGCCTTTCCCATTTTCGGACCGAGCCCCGCATCCCCAGACCGCACTGGAGCAATAAATTCATGGAAAGACTTGAAAAAACCGCCAGGGCGGCAAGCTGGACGGGAACGTTCATAGGTTTTCCTCCGGCTTAGTATAGCCGCGCCGTTCCCTGAAATAACGGTAGATACTTATGCCATACCCCAGAAGCAGAAGCGCGCCGGTGGAACCGGCAATGGCGCGGATTGGCAGGAAGCCTTCTTCCCCGGAAGAAAAGACCTTCACTATGCCCTGAACGCCGCCGGGAAGGGACAGGCAGCGGCAGCCCAGAGGCTCCCGGATCAGGGAGAAGGCGATAATACATCCTCCCAAAACCGCCGCTTCGCCAAGCGCCCGGAATACCGCATCCCGGGTATTTTGGGAACCGGCCCGCTCAAACACGCCGGACCCGGTACATACCAGGGGAACCAGGGAAACAATAAAGAAATTTTCCATTGCCAGAATCGCGTTGGCAAACCAGAGGATCAGGAGGTACAGGGTTCCGGTAAAGGCGGATAAAAAAACAAACACCAGGGTTTTCCCCCGCTGGGGGAAAAACTTCCGGCCGGGAAAAGCGGCAAGGGCCGAAAGGCCGTAGACCCACAGGAGCGCCCCGGCGCAGACCAGGGCAAAGGCCAGGCGGCTTGAGGCCATAACGATGAGTCCGCCGCCTATGAGGCTTGCCAGGGGTGAAAAGGAACCCCAAAAAAGATGCATGTGTTGAGCCTTATTCATTTTTCCTCCCCGCGTCAGGGATTCCCAGGGCTTCGATACGGCGAATGTAAATCTGTAACATTCCGGGGGGCATATCCTTGATTATTTGTTCCGCGTGTCCGCTTAAGGGGAGAATGTCTCCCGCCTTTCCCTGGGGAGATACCTGGACGCCGCAGAGGGCCATAGGGCCATCCCGCATCAGGGTAAAAACAAAAAACAGGTCTTCGGATTTTTCCAGCGAATACCAGTGTCCCAGCAGCACGGAACTGCCCGGAGACCGGGGATCGGGCAGGGGCGTTGCCAAACGCCGGGGCTCTCCCCGCTGGGCCAGAACCCGGTTCACCGACCGCATCAGGGACTGGGTTCGTATGGGCTGGGTCAGGAACCAGAGTATTCCCCCCAAAAGCACGAGACCGCAGAGCCATCCGCCAAAGATCGCCCATTCCCGCAGTTTCAAAACAAGCGGCCCCGCCGGTTTTATTCCGCTCATCAGGAAGTCCTCCCCCGGGAAGCGTAAAAACGCCGTCCCTCGAAACTTCGTATCAGGGGGGTAAAGGCGTTTACCAGAGCGGCGGCAAAAAAAGCGCCATAGGGCTCAAGGCCCTGATACCGGAAAAACCAGGCCAGGATCGCCCCAATGATAACCGAACACAATACCCCGGTGTTGGATTTTGCCCCCGTGGCCGGTTCGGCGGCAAGGAGAAAAGCCGCGGCGAAGGTTCCCCCGGAAAAAAACCCAAACAGCACATCCCCCTGCCCGGACATTCCTCCATAGGGCAGGGCGCCAAAGACCCGGACCAGGAATCCGAAGACCCCCAGAAACACCGCGGGGATCCAGGCCCGGCCAACCCGGGAAGCGGCGATAATAATGGTTCCCAGGATCAGGGCCAGAAGCCCCCGGTCGGCGATAATGCCCGGACTCCGGGAAACCAGAAGATCGATATACCCGGCGGGGAGTTCCGTTCCGGTGATCGAAAAAATCCAGTTGTTGAGAAAAGATCGTATAAGCCCGTCCAGGGGACTTGCGTCTCCGGGGAACTGAACCAGACCGCTTGTTTTTAGAAGCCCCAGGGGAGAACCCTGGCCGCCGGAAAGTTCCCCCCTAAGGCTTTCGTGCAGGATCGACAGGGGAGAACCTTCCAGGGCCCGGACAAAAAACGAGGGCCATGAGAGACGGACAAACAACCAGCCCCCCAGGCCGGGGTTTACCCAGTTTGAACCCAGTCCGCCGAAGCTGTGTTTGACCACCCCCAGGGCGAAAGCCGCCCCAAGGCCCGCATACACCGGGTGAATATCATTGGGCAGGAGTAATGAAAAAACCAGGGCCGAGGCGGCGGCGCTGCCGTCTTTGATTTTTTCCAGGCCGCTTTTTTTATAGGTTAAAAGCAGTTCCGTAAGAACCGCGGACACCAGGGCGGTCAGGGCAATCAGCAGGGAAGCGCCGGAATCGCTCAGGCCGGACTGGATAACTCCCAAACCGGCGCAAAAACAGATCAGCCACATCCGCCCCGAGGTAGAACGGGATATATTAATCTGGGGTTCCTGCTCCAAAGGTGTTTTCTTTTCCCGCATCCTAATCTTCCCTTCCCTTGTCTCCCAAAATAACCCGGGAAAGGGGCAGCCGGGAGGGGCAAACCACTTCACAACAGCCGCAGCCATGACATTCCGAAGCGGGGGTATACGCGGGTTCCCGCCCCGCGGACTGCTTGTACAGCTCTTCAGGATCCAGGCCCACCGGGCACACCTCCCGGCATTCCCCGCAGCTGATGCAGTTCCGTTCCGCCGAAGCGCCGGCCTGGCTTCCCAGCATGGCAAAAACCGCGTAGCTGGTTTTGATCACCGGCTCGTCCAGATCATATATTGTCCGGCCCAGCAGGGGGGAACCCGTGGCGATCCGCCGCGGCTCACCAATAAAACCCCCGCACTGGGCCAAAATTTCGCTAATCCGGGTTCCAATCCGCACCTTCATCACCTGGGGGGCTTTTACCGCGGAACCGCCCACCGCCACATAACGGTCCAGAACAGGTTTTTTAAGCTTCACCGCGTCATATACCGCCGCCAGGGTAGCGGGCCCCAGAATAAGCAGGGACCCCAGTTCAAGGGCCTCTTTTTTTTCATAGTTCCGCAGTACCAGCTCCAGTTCCCGCCGGTTCCGCTGGGGATACCGGGACCCCACCAGCGCCAGGGACGAGGGAAGATCCCGTTTTTCCACCTCCGCCAGCAGGGCTTCCCCCAGCTCTTTTTCGTTGTGGGAAAAGGCAAAAACGATCCGGCTGACCCTGCCCGCCCTGCTCATAATCAGGCTGCCTTCCGCCACCGCCTTGAGCCGCTCCCGGCAGAGGACATAATCGGCCGCCAGCCAGGGATCATCAAAGACGCAGCGGACTACCAGGGTAAGGGGCTTGATATTCCGAAGGGCGGAGATCATATCCGATACGGGCCGGCCCGCGCCGTCCATCTCTACAATACCATGTTCCGCAATGATCCGCTGAAGTTCATAGGACGATAGACTTTCCCAGGGGAAAAGTTCCTCCCGTTTCCCCAGCCGTTCAAAGCTCCCTTCCATACGGATAACCAGGGCCTCATTGGTAAAACCGCCGGCCATCTGCCAGGACACGGTTCGTATCACCCGGCCGGGAACGGTGGCATGGACATTTGCCGAACCGGAATTATGCCCCCGGCCGATAATCATTCCTTCCTTCACCGTATCCCCCACGGAAACAACCGGATAGGCCCGGGTTCCGGTATGTTGAAGAAACGGTATCACCGAAAGGCCGGGAAGAAAGGCGGTGACGCTGCAATTCCTGGGTGGAACCGTGGGGTCGTCAAAAGAAAGCCCCCCCCGGGGAAAAGAATATATTTTCATAAAAGTTCCGCGGCTATTCCTCTTTTCTTTTTACTTCTCAGCGCAAAACCCCTGCGCCAGGCGAATTCTTTGTATAATAATCTATTTTTCCCTTTTTTGTCTCCCCGCCGGGTCCCGACAAAAACAGGCAGGGACAAAAGCAGGGCCATAAGAACCGGAACCAGTTCTTTCGGAACGGAAGCGCCCCCGGCGGGGGAATATTTTTCAAAGTCCAGAGCTTTCATCAGCGCCGCCAGGGGGAAGGGGGGAATATCTCCCATCACATTATCTTCGTCCGGGAAAACCGGCGCTTCCCCGGCGATAAGGCCGTCGGCCCCCAGTGTATAATGAAGATAGGCCGGCCTTTGTTTTTCGTCCCCATCTTCCCATCCCAGGGGCCGGAGGGAAAAAAACGCTTGAAAAGCGGCGTGGGAACGGTACTCCGCCTCCTTAAGCAGGGGAGGCGTTGTTTCCGGGAGAAAAGCGGCCCCGGACGCCGGGCCGGAAAAAACAAAGGGCAAGGGGATAGCAAGCAGAGCGGCCAGGGCATAGGGCAGCATGAGCCGGGAAAAACCGGGATCCAGCGCCTTGACGCTAAAGATCGGCGCCGGGTTAAAGCGGATATGATCCTCCCCCTGCCGGGAGAAGACCCACTGGGAAAAAAGAAAGAGCCCCATAAAACCGGCCCCCGTTCCGAGAAGCAAAAGGAGATGAAGGCCGCCGGAAAAAGCGCCGAACACCAGGGCCGCCGCGAAAACCGGCGCCAGGAAGAGGCGGTTTTTGAAGGGGCCCAGCGTTTCCCCCAGGCTTCGGCGTTCATAGGCCCCAAAGGGAGAACTCTCTTTTATATACCGGCGGCGGATAAAATATTCCCGGCAGGGGGCCAGAAGCAGCCCTCCCAGCCCCAAAAGAACCGCCGCCAGGGCAATGCCGGGGGCGCCGG
>JAISAN010000050.1 GCA_031266635.1 Treponema sp.
TCGTGATGCCGGGCATAGCTTGTGTCCCGCCCCCAGGGATCCGGCGCCAGGGTAATGGGGAAACGGAGGTACTTTTTCAGTTCCTCCTGTTGGGGCATATTATTCGGCACCTTGCGGAACACATCGTAATCGTCCCAGGAATAGATAAACCGCACCGTTTTGCCCAGGTCCCGCAGGGCCCGGACCACCAGATCCACGGAGATGATCTCCCGGAAGTTGCCGATATGCACCGTCCCCGACGGGGTAATTCCCGAAGCGCAGGTATAGCCGTCCTTATCGCCCTTTTCCCGTATTATTTTTGCCGCCGTCTCATCGGCCCAATGGGCCGCGGCCCGGCGTTCATTTTGCTTGTCCATAGATTGTCTGATTATAGCGGATGAACGGTGGAAAGAAAAGCGGCCGGTAAAACGCGAAAAGAACTCAGTGCCGCCAGTAGATCGGCCTGAAGAGCAGGAACACCGTCCACAGCTCCAGCCGGCCGGCGATCATCATAAACGAAAAAAGCCATTTGATATGATTGGGGAAGGCGCTGTAATTATGGGCGGGGCCCACCGCGCCGAAACCCACCCCCACGTTGCCCGTAATCGACAGGGCCGCGCTGAAGGCGGAAAAAAGATCCGTCCCCGCCGCGGCGGTGATGATGGTCGTGGCCGCCACGACCATCAGGTAGAGGCAGAAGAAACCCGCCACCCCGTAGATCACGTCCTTCCTGCCCACCCTTTTATTCAGTTGAATGGAAAAGACCCCCCGGGGGTAGAGGGTCCGCCGCAGTACATTGCCCATTTGTTTCCATAATACGGCGTGGCGTATCACTTTAAGGCCCCCCGCGGTGGAGCCCGAACAGCCCCCGATAAACATGAGGATAAAAAGGACCATCCGGGCCAAACCCGGCCACTGTTCATAATCGGTGACGGCGGAACCGGTGGTGGAAAGGATCGACGCGGTCTGGTACGAGGCGTAACGCAGGGCTTCAAGGGGGGACCCGTAAACGGGAATCAGCGAAACGGTAACCGCCGCCGCCGCCACAAAAAAAATACCCAGGTACACCCGCAGTTCCGTATTCGCCGCGATGTCCCGGAACTTGCCCCGCAGAAGCCGGTAGTAGATGTTGAAGTTAATCGCCGTCAGGAGCATGAAGACCGTGGAAACCCCTTCAATAAAGGGAGAATGAAAAAAGGCGATCCCCGCGTTCCGGGTACTGACCCCCCCGGAAGCCATGGTGGTGAGGCTGTGGCAGAGGGCGTCGAACCAGCCCATCCCCCCCAGCAGATAAAGCCCAAAAAGGATGAGGGTGAGGACGCAGTAGGCCAGCCAGAGGATTTTGGCGGTAACGGTTATCTTGGGGGTGATTTTTTCTTTTTCCGGCCCCGGCGTTTCGGCCTTGATAAGCTGAAAGCCCCCTATCCCCAGAAGGGGCATCAGGGCCACGGTGAGGAGGATAATCCCCATGCCGCCGAACCAGTGGGCCAGGCTCCGCCAGAACAACAGTGCCCGGGGCAGGGCTTCCACATCCTCGAAGGTGGTTCCCCCGGTGGTGGCAAAGGTACAGGCGCTTTCAAACAGCGCGTCGGTAAAGCTGATCCCGCTTTGGGAGAGGTAAAACGGTATGGCCCCCAGGACGCTGGCAAAACTCCAGGTTAAAAACACCAGGAGAAATCCGTCCTTGGCGTTTAGTTTGAGTTCCCGTTTTCTGAGGGAAAAAAAACAGGGCGCCGCCAGGGACAGGATACATCCCATGGGAATAAGGAAGGCCCGGATCATGGGGCCTTCTCCCGTAATGACCGCCAGAATCAGAGGGGGGATCATGATGATGACGATGATGCCTAAAAGGGCCGCCACCAGGCGGAAGAGGATAAACGGTTTTCCGGGCCGGTTGTTTTTCATGATCTTCTTGTACCTTTTTTAATCCTACCGGCGCCAATAATCCCGGGTAAAAAAAACCATGACGGTCCATAACTCAAGCCGCCCCAGGATCATGATAAAAGAAAGGCCCCATTTTACATAGGACGGGAAGGCGGATACTTCGGAAAAGGGGCCGAGTTTCCCCAGGCCCAGTCCTATGTTTCCCAGGCAAAGCAGGGCGGCGTTCAGGGAAGAAAAAATATCCATCCCCGCGCTGCTGACCAAAAGGGCGGCGGCAAAGATACACACAAAATACAAAAACACAAAACCCGCCACCCCGTATATCACCTCTTTTTTTCCGGATCTGCCGTTAAGCTGAATATTAAAGACCCCCCTGGGATAGATGATTTTTTTCATCTCGCTGCCCGTCTGCTTCACCAGCGCCACATACCGGATAACCTTGATCCCCCCGGCGGTGGAACCGGAACAGCCGCCGATGAACATGAGGAAAAAGAGGACCCCCTGAGCCAGGGGGGGCCACAAATTATAATCCGCCGCCGCAAAGCCGGTGGTAGTCAAGATAGAGGCGGTATGAAAAAAAGCGTACCGTACCGCCGTACCCGGAGACGGGCTTTGGGGAAGAATGGCCCCGGTGATGATGATCACCGAAACCAGGATGATGCCCCCGTAGGCCCTGGCTTCGCTGTTGGCAAGGACGTTCCGGTATTTTCCCTTGAGTAATTGAAAAAAAAGGGTAAAATTGAGGCCCCCTAAAATCATAAACACCGTACAGACCCACTCTGCCCAGGGAGAGTTATACGCGGCGATACCGGCGTTACGGGAGCTGAAACCGCCGGTGGCCATAGTTGAAAAAGCGTGAACCGCCGCGTCGAACCAGCCCATGCCCCCCGCGGCCAGCAGCAGAATCTGGAGGATTGTGAGCGCCGTATAACAGCCCCAGAGCATTTTTGCCGTGCCGGTGATCCGGGGGACGATTTTGTCGTTTTCCGGGCCCGGACTTTCCGCCTGGAAAAGCTGGGCGGCGTTCATCTGAAAAGCCCCGGCCCCCAGAAGGGGAAGCAGGGCCACCGTAAGAACCACAATGCCCATTCCCCCCAGCCAGTGGGTCATGGCCCGCCAGAAGAGGAGGGACCGGGGAAGATCCTCCACATCGGCGATCACCGTAGCCCCAGTGGTCGTAAAGCCCGAGACGCTTTCAAACACCGCGCCGGCCGCTGATGTGATATGACCTGAAAGGCAATAGGGGACGGCTCCCAGGAGGCAGGAAAAAACCCAGGCCAGGAACACCAGCAGAAAACCATCGGCGGCGCTGAACCTGACCGGCCGCTTCCTGGTAAAGAGGATGGTAGGGAAAAAGACGGCAAGACCCGCGGCGATGGGAAAACCAAAGGCCCGGATCATATCCGGTTCCCCATAAAAACAGGCCAGGATGAGGGGGAGGATCATGCTCAGGGCCACAATCCCCAGCAGGAATACCAGTACCCTGAATATCACACCCCGCTTCATAATCCTGAACCAAAGAGTTTTTCAACTTCCATTTCGTTGCCGTTTTTGGAGATGAGGACAATATGATCCCCCCGGTTAAAAACATAATCCCCCCGGGGAATAAAAGATCGTCCGTTCCGGTTGGCCAGCATCACCAGGCCGCCGGCGGGCAGCTTAAACTGGCTGATAGGGGTGTCGGCGATTTGGGCTTCGGCGCGGATTTCAATCTCGATAATATCTACGCTGCCGTCCCCGATGCGGTGGACCCCCTTGACCTCCCGGCCCATCAGGTGGGACAGGATCGAATCCACCACCACCGATTTCATAGGGATCACCACATCGACCCCCAGTTGGCGGGCCATAGCGGCGTACCCCGAACCGGTCACCATCGCGATGGTCCGGCTTATGCCCCGGGATTTGAGGTATACCGCGGTGATAATGTTCAGTTCCTGGTTATTGGTGGTGGTGATCAGCAGATCCAGATCGTCGATCTGCTCCTCGTTGACAAAACTTTCGTCGGAAATATCCTCGTTGATAATCAGCGCCTCGGGAAAACGGGCGGCCAGTTCCTTGCAGAGTTTGTAATCCTGTTCAATGATGATGATCCGCCGGCTGCTCCGGGGTATCAGGGTTTTGAGCAGGGGGAACAAAAAATTCCGTTTTCCCTTTTCCCTTTCCTTCTCCCCGGCGGCATGGGAAAGGAGCCCTTCGGCGATAAGGGCCCCTACTTTGCCGCCGCCGACGATGCCGATTTTCCGTATCGGTTTTTCGGTGCTTCCGGCGGACTTAAAAATGCGGAACAGATCCTTCCCGTCGGCGAGGATGTGGATCCGGTCCCCCCGGGCAAGGACGGTGGAACCGGAGGGAAGGAGAATTTCTCCCTGCCGTTCCACCAGGGTAACCAGGCTTTCCCCTTTGATCAGGGCGTGGTAATCCCGGAGGGCCAGGCCGTCAAATGCGCTCCCCGCCGCTACATCAATGGAACCCAGTTCATACGGGGTATTTGAAAAGGAAAGAATGTCCCCTACGGCCCCGTGTTCTATGGTGTTGATGATAGTCCGGGACGCTTCCACATCGGGGTGGATAAAATAGTCTATCCCCAGAACCCGGGCATCCGCCGGTTCCGGCGCGGCGGCCTGACGCCCGCCTGAATCGGTATCCCCGGCCTGGGGTTTGACCGGTTCTTCGACCTGGCGGCTTAACCGCACATAGTCATCGTTCCGCACCCTGGCGATTTTCAGGAGCCCCGGATACCGGGAGGCGGCAAGCCCGCAGATGATCATGTTGAGTTCGTCGGAATCGGTAACGCAGACCAGTGCGTCGGCCTTTGCCGTCCCCGCCTCTTCCAGAGCGTGAAGGCTGTTTCCCTCATCATGAACCACCAGGCAGTCAAGACGGTTGGATGCGTGCCGGGCCCGCTCCTCATTGGCTTCTATCAGGGACACATCGTGTTTTTCCTGAATCAGATACTTGGCCAACTGGGTGCCCACCATCCCGGCGCCGATTATAACGATACGCATGGCTTCTTAAAAGGTAACGTTTTTACGCCCTCCTGAAAAGTCGTTAAATTTCGGAGGCCCCGGCTTCCAGGAGCCTGTTGCACTTGTGGGTTTTGCGTCACTTTGTGCCACAAAACCTCCGATTAATGGGCTCCCAACAGTTCCAGAAATCCGGGGTAGGTAACTGAGGCGCTTTCCGCGCTCTGTATTTCCACCGGCCCCGAAGCGCCCAGGGCCCCGGCGGCCAGGGCCATAACAACCCGGTGATCCCCGCGGCCGTCCACGCTGCCCCCCTTCAAGGGCGGCCCGGCATCGGTCCTGCCGTGGATGATAAGCCCGTCGGGCCGTTCAGTACAGCGGCCCCCCAGTTTGGCCAATTCCGCCGCCATTACCGCGATCCGGTCGGTCTCCTTGATCCGGGCGTGGGCTACGTTCACCAGAGCCGTATCCCCCCCGGCGTATACCGCCGTAACCGCGGCGACGGGAACCAGGTCCGGCGCGGCGTTGAGATCAAAGACCCCGCCTTTAAGCGGACGGCGGCGGGAGACATGCAGAGCCCATTCCTGCAAAATTGGACAATCCGACGGGTCCGCGAAGGCCGCGGTTTTTTCCCAGCGGATTTCACAGCCCATCCGGCTCAGTATATCAAAAAAAAACTTGTCCCCCTGGGTATCGCCGGGATCAAGGCCCAGGAGGATCAGGTCTCCGCCGCTCACCACCGCGGCGCAGGCGGGAAAGGCGGCGGAGGAGAAATCACCCGGCACGGGGCCGTTCAGGGGTTTATAGGCGGCCCCGCCCCGGATTACAAAGCGGGAAAAATCCGGCGCCACATCGCAGGAAATATGCTGGGCCTTCAGATAGGACAGGGTCATTTCAACGTAGGGTTTTTCGTTAAGCAGGGGCGTTTCAATTTCGGTAATCGTTCCCGCCGGGGCCAGGGGAGCGGCCAGCAGAATCGCCGACAGGTACTGGCTGGTGGGGCAGGACAGGCTCACCCTGCCCCCCTTCCAGGGCCCCCGGATGAGGACGGGAGCGCAGCCGTTCCGGTTCAGGGATTCCGCCCGGACGCCCAGGCCGGACAAAGCCTCCAGCAGGGGGGCGGCGCTACGGCGGCGGATCTGCTCATCTCCGGTAAATTCCACCGGCTCCTTTCCCAATGCCGCGGCGGCCAGGGCCAGGTACAGGGTGGTTCCCGAATTGCCCACATCCAGCCGGAGGGCTTCCCCGGAAGCGCCTGCCCGGCCCGGCCTGCCGCCAATTCCCCGGACCCGCCAGCGGACCAGCCGCTCCCCCCGGGAATCCGCCGGATTGGGACAGCGGGCATCCGCGGCCCGGTACTCCTCAATTTCCGCGCCCAAACCCCGGCACACCGCCAGGCAGGAACGGGCATCCAGGGAATCCAGGGGATCGTCAATTTCCGAGACTCCTTCGGCCAGCGCGGCGATTAAAAGCCGCCTGATGGTGTGGGACTTGGAAGCGGGAACCCGGACGCTTCCCGCGAAGCGGTGGGGGCTGATACGGGCCTTCATATCAACCTAAAATAAAAACAGGAAGATAAGGCTGGTGATTATCCCCGTAAGGCTGATGGCGATACCTCCCATCGCCCCCTGGGTCTCTCCCAGTTCCAGGGCCGTGGCGGTTCCAATGGCGTGCCCTGAAACCCCGCAGGCAAGCCCCACGGCGACCGGGTCTTTCAACCGGAAAAGTTTTACAAAAAACGGCGAAAACGCGGCGCTGCACACGCCGGTAATAATTACCGCAGTGGCGGCGATTTCCGGCATGCCGCCGTTTTTTTGGGCCAGTTCCAGGGCAATGGCGGTGGTAACCGATTTGGGAAGCAGGGAGACCGTTATCGCCTTATCTATGGCAAAAAGGCGGCATAAGAGGAGAACGCTGAACAGGGACGCCGCGGAACCGGCAATACAACCGGCCAGAATGGGGATGGCGTTGGCCCTGAGCAGCGCCCGCTGCCGGTAGATTCGCAGGGCGAGGATCACCGTTACGGGAACGATGAACATGGTGATTACGCGCCCCCCGGCCATGTACTGCTCCAGGGTCAGGGGGCTCAGGCTAATGACCAGGATGATAAGGATATTGGCAATTACCATCGGATTGGTCAGGGGAGAGGGAATAAGCTTCCTGACCCATACGCCGATGGCATAACAGATGATACTGACCAGGATGCCGCAGACCGGCAGGGACAACAGGTTTTCCAGCTCCATGTTTTTAACTCCGTTTTTTCAGCAGGACCTGAAAAAGCCGCACCGTTCCGTAGCTCAGGCCAAAGGTAATAAAGGTACAGAGAATACAGATCCCCAGAAGCTGGAAGACCACCCCTTTAATGATTTCGTAGTTACCCAGCACCGGCGCCACAGCGGGCAGAAAAAAGAAGGCCATGTTGGCGCTTAAATAATCCGCGGTTTCCCCCAAATGTTCCGGCCTGAGAATCCTGAACCCCAGAAAAAGAAGCATAAGAAAAAGTCCCAGCACACTGGCGGGAAGACCGAGGGGCAGCAGCGCCGCCAGGATTTCACCGGCAAAGCCAAAGGCCAGAATCAGCCCCAATTGTTTAATAATATGCATGGTAAAAGCATAATGAAAAAAGGGGCTTTTTTCTATAGGCCCTCTACTGTTCCACCCCCGCGCTGTCAAATTTGCGGATTACCCAGTCATAGCCGCTGGAAGATGTCATTATTGAACTCGAACTGTATCCCGCTACATAAAGATTACCGGATAAATCAAACATCAATACCGGAGAAGAAACATATCTTGATGAAGAAGTATAACCATATTGAGAAGTAAAGGTAAAGTACCTATTATACTGTATCGTATTCAACAATACGTTGGTTATACTATATTTTCTAATTATCGCACTGGTGCTTGATCCGCTGTTAAAATAAAGGTTCCCGCCGGTGTCTATTTTAAGCAGATTTACCTCACTATCAGTATCAAGTATTTTATTCCAGGTGGACAACTCCTGCCCGTCAAGGGTATACTGCTTAATCCAGCCATCGCCCCCGCTACCCACACTGTAGAGATTGCTGCCATATCCGGTTACAAAGATATATGAACTATAGGTGAATATCTGCCGCGCGTACTCTCCGGTATTGTAGCCCCAGTCGATTTTTTTATCCCACCCCGTTGTTATTTCGGTCCCGGCGCTGTTGTACTTTTTAAGCCACACATCCTGGCCGCTTGCTACATTGACCAAATCTGTACCATATCCGGCAATGTAGATATTATTGGAGCTGTCTATCACTGCATCGTTAATGGTAAATCCCGTCACGGTCTTGGTCCAGCTTTCTGTCCCGGTGGAAGTAAGGTATCGCAGGGAACTGCCTGAATAAACCAGGATACCATTGGCGGAATCTATTTTTAAGGTTCCGCCGTAACTCTTGGTCCACGCCTGGGTCCCGGCGCTGTTATACTTGGTTATGGAAGAACTCTTTACGACAAAGACATTATTTGCGTTATCAACATAAAGAGTTCCACCGGTATTGAGCCTGTAGACTTCCGTTCCGTCGGGAGCGAATTTTATGGTATAATTATTATCAGAGATGACAATATTATTCGCGCCGTCAATAATCGCATACCTGGGTTGATCATACGATGACGATGAGGATGTCGAGTTGGTACTTATCTTTTTATCCCAGCCGCTCAGAATTTCATTGCCGTTACTGTCAAATTTTTTTATCCACCAATCGTAATACGATGATGAACTAACCAAATTATAGCCATAGCCGATAAAATACAGGTTGCCCTGACTGTCGGTCAGGCTGCAAGTGATTCCGTCACTCCCTAAATTCCCATCGTAAACCTTTGGCCAGGGAAGAACAGGGTATGTAGGGTATGTAATGACATCTCCGGTAACGGTAAATGAAAAATCCGGCTTTTCCGGGGAATTATTGGGAATGGTTACCGTAGCGGTTTTTTGTCCGCTTGAAACCGGCGTAAAGATAATACGCGCACTTGTATTGGAGTCCCCGGCAAGACTGACCACCTGGGGCTGGATAACACTAAAAGAGGACGCGCCGGAACCGCTTATCTGGATTGGCGGGCTGCCGGTAAGGTTAAAAACCGCCCCGGTGTTGTTTTCGGCATTATTCCTGATAATAAGCGACGCGGTTATACTTTCACCAAGATCCGTATCACCAAAATTGACAGCGCTGAACGTGTAACTCCCGCTTGGACTTTGGGCGTACTGGTAGGGGTATTCCGTATAGGTATTACTATTGACCGCAAGGGAGATATACATCATCGGCACAGCGGCGGTTCCGGTGCCGGTAACGGTAAAAGAAAAGTCCGGCCCATCGGGCGAGTTATTCGGCATGGTAATTGTGGCGGTTTTTGTCCCTGTCGACGTTGGGGCAAAACGTATACTGGCGCTGGTACTGGAATTTGCGGAGATATTTATTGATGAGGGCTGAATAACGGTAAAACAATCGGCATCGGGTCCGCTTACCTGGATCGCCGGATTCCCCGTCAATTTGAGGGTAGATCCGGTAGTACCTCCACCGGAATTTCGAATGGTGATGGAAGAGGCTTTTATACGGCTAATCGGGCTGCTGCCAAAATTGGCGCTGGTAAAATGAAGATTTCCGCTAGGGTATTCGGTATATGTGGTTCCGTCTACGGTCATGGTGAAATTCAAGCCGGGAACAGGAACGGGAAGCCCGGTCCCGGTTACGGTGAAGGAGAAATTGGGCGCCTCCACAGTATTATTCGGTATGGTAATGGTAGCGGTTTTTACACCCGGCGTAAGGGGTGTAAAGGTAATTTGAGCGGTACTGTTAGTGGTCGATGGAGCAAGGCTGCTTACCGAAGGCTGAACCACCGAAAAACAGTCCGCATCGGGTCCGCTTATTTGAATGGGGGGCGTTCCGGTCAGGTTAAGGGTTGTGATCATAGTGCCATAGACATTACTGATGGTAATACTAGTGGTATTAACAGAACTACCGGTTACCACATTCCCGAAATTCACTGTATCAAACATATAATTACCATAGACCGAATATGTCCCCGGATCAGCTAAATAAAGACTATAATAATATAGTATTGCCTGATAGCTGGTACTATTTACATTAAGCGCAATTCCCATAACGGGGGCTCTTGCCGAACGGTAAATGTAAAAGTAAAAAGGCGCTTTGGAAGCATCGGAGCTTCGTATCAGTATTGAACAATAGGTTTTTGTGTCACCGCCTTGGGGCGTATAATTGACCGTAAAGATTGTGCTTGAACCGGGCTGAATGGTTGTAAGCGTTTGAGAAGTATCTATAGTGATACCCCTGCTTGTAATGGCATTAACGTTTGTATATAGAAGTTCAACTACCGGATCGCCTGTCAGATATAACACCGATGATCCAATATTCCTGATTTCAAATTCAACGGAAGCGCTTACCCCCGCGTCAATGGTGGGAATCTCGTAAACAGAAATTTCACTCCCGTTCTTGTAAATGGCAATTTTCCCCGAACTGCTAACTCCCGAATTTCCACTACCCGAACCATCAGCCCCGTCCTGCGCCAAAATCTGCCAACTGCCGCCGTCCCAAATATAGGATTTTTTCTGGCTGGTATTGTAATACGCCCAACCCTGCTGGGGACTTGCCGGAGCGCTTGAAAGCCCGCCTTTCCAGATAATCAAAAACCCTATGGGGCTTGTACCATCTTGGCCGTTTTGCCCATCCTGGGCCACAATATTCCATGAAGTTCCATCCCATACATAACTTTTCCCAGCAATCGTGTTATAATACATCCAGCCAATTTGCGGATTTATCGGAGCCGCCGGTAATGATCCTTTCCAGGTAATTGAAACCATAATGGTGGAACTGCCGGACTCCGCCAAAATTTCCCAACTATCGGCATCCCAAATATAGCTTGTATTATCACCTGTATTATAATAGGCCCAGTTTAATTGCGGGTTTGAAGGACTAACCGGCAGCGCTCCTTTCCAAACAATACCGGCTCCATTAGCGCCATTTGTCCCATTTTGTCCGTCCGTGCCGTCACGGGCAAGAATTTCCCAGCTATCCCCATCCCATATATACGAAATTCCCAATAGTGAATTATGATATGCCGTACCAGGTGAAGGATTCGACGGAGCCGCCGGAAATGTGCCTAACCATAATAAAATGCCACTTTCCCCATTTCGTCCGGCTTTGGCTAATAAACCCCAGGCATTTCCATTATATATATACGCATTACCGTCAGTATTATTGTAATAAGCCCAATTTAATTGGGGGTTGGAAGGAGCGGATGATGATTCCCCCTTCCAAATAATACCGACTCCATTAGCGCCATTTGTCCCATTTTGTCCGTCCGTGCCGTCACGGGCAAGAATTTCCCAGCTATCCCCATCCCATATAAAAGCTGTTTTTTGAACAGTATTATAATACGCCCATCCAACCGAAGGATCTGACGGCACATCTGTTAATGAACCTTTCCATATTATGGGGATATTATTTACAGTGGTTACTTCCTTTATTGTCTCATTTGTGGGTTGTTCACATCCTAAAATAGTAAATATTACAAAAAAAGTAAGCATCATCCTTTTTAACATATAACACCTCCCTTACTATGAAATATACTATACCCTGTTTTTTATATTTTTCAAGCCACCTTTTCCACGATTTTCCCCCTTTTCTGAGGGAAAACCGTTATGTAGCATATTAATACGGTCTTCCATCGAGAAATCCAGTCCCCGGCTGTTTCAACACGCCGGGGATACGCCGCGTTTCTGAAAAATTTACCGGAAAATTTGCTTGCTGTCTCATATACCGCGTGTTACACTTATAGTATGCTATATATTTTATTAATAATTACTTTAGGCGGGAGTATTCTTGCGCTTTTGTACGCCGTGCTGCGGTCCCGCTGGATCCTCAGACAGCCGGTTGAAAATAGCAGTCTGGGGAAAATTGCCGGTTTTGTCGCCGATGGGGCCATGACCTTTCTCAAAAAAGAATATTCGGTACTTCTTCCTTTTATACTGGTGGCCGCGGCTTTTCTTTTTATCGGCCAGCGGGGGGCGGTTCGTTTTCAGAGCCTGTCCTTTTTGCTGGGGGCCCTGTGTTCCGGCCTTTCCGGTTTTGCCGGCATGGTGATCGCCACCGCGGCGAATTCCAGGACAACCCAGGCCGCGGAAAAAGGGATCAACCCCGCCCTGCGGATTGCCTTTTCCGGCGGTTCGGTTATGGGCATGAGCGTAGTGGGGCTGGCTCTTTTAGGCGTGTTTCTGGTTCTCCTGACGGCCATACGGGCCTTCGGCGGCGCCGCAGGCGCACTGGCGGAGAGCGTGTTTCCCGTGTTATCGGGTTTTTCCCTGGGGGCCTCCTGTATCGCCCTGTTCGCCCGGGTGGGCGGCGGTATTTTTACCAAGGCCGCCGATGTGGGGGCGGACCTGGTAGGCAAGGTGGAGGCGGGGATTCCGGAGGACGACGCCCGGAACCCCGCGGTTATTGCCGACAGCGTGGGGGATAATGTGGGCGACGTGGCGGGCATGGGGGCCGACCTGTTTGAGTCCTATGTGGGCTCCCTTATCGGCAGCATGATCCTGGGCCTCTCGGTTGTCCCCGCCGCTTCCGGTGAGGCAGGCGATCTTTTCCGTTTGAAGCTGGCGGGGCTGCCGCTGCTTCTTTGCGCCACAGGGGTATTCGCCTCAATCATCGGCATATTTTTTGTGAAAGTCCGGGAGGGGCGTTCCCCCCAGCGGGCCCTGAACGCCGGTTCCATCGGCGCCGCCATTATCGCCGCCGTTCTGGCCTACCCCATGATCCGGTTTTTTCTGGGAACCGGAACCACGGCGGAAGGCGCCGGCGCGGGGCGGATTTACCTGGCGGTCATCGTGGGACTCCTGGCCGGTTCCCTCATCGGCATTCTGACGGAATTTTTTACCGGCACTGATTCGCGGCCGGTGAAAAGCATTGTCCGTTCCTCCGAAACCGGGGCGGCCACCAATATCATCACCGGTCTGGGAATGGGGATGATGTCCTGCTTCCCCGCGGTTCTGCTGATCGTGGCCGCCATTCTGGGCAGTTACAGCCTGGCGGGATTTTACGGCATCGGCATCGGAGCGCTGGGCATGCTTATCACCCTGGGCATACAGCTTGCGGTGGACGCCTACGGGCCCATTGCCGATAACGCCGGGGGTCTGGCGGTGATGGCCGAATTTCCCCGCGAGGTCCGGGAAATAACCGACAAACTTGACGCGGTGGGCAATACCACCGCGGCCATCGGCAAAGGTTTTGCCATTGGTTCCGCGGCGCTGACGGCGATCATCCTGTTTACCGCCTTCCGGGAACAGGCGGGGCTTCAGATCATCGATCTAACCTCCGTGCCCGTGCTGGCGGGGCTGCTCCTGGGCGGGGTAATTCCCTTTCTCTTTTCATCCCTTTCCATGACCGCCATCGGCAAGGCGGCCTTTGCCATGATCGAAGAAGTGCGGCGGCAGTTTCGGGAAAAGCCCGGCATCCTGCTGGATACGGAAGAGCCGGATTACAAACGCTGCATCGGCATATCCACTTCCGCAGCCCTCAAGGAAATGCTGCTCCCCGGTTTTATCGCCATCATAACCCCCATCCTGGTGGGTTTTACCGGCGGCATAGAAATGCTCGCCGGGGTATTGGTAGGAGTTACCGTTTCCGGCGTTACCCTGGCCACCTTCATGTCCAACTCCGGCGGGGCCTGGGACAACGCGAAAAAGACTATCGAAGGCGGCGCTTCCGGCGGCCGGGGTTCCGATGCCCACAAAGCTTCGGTGGTGGGTGATACCGTAGGCGATCCCTTTAAGGACACCGCAGGTCCCGCCCTCAATATTCTTATCAAACTCATGGCGGTTATCTCCCTGGTTATCGCCCCCATGCTGAAAAATTTCTGGAGCTGAATATGGCATATACCAATTACTTATACATGATCTGTTTTCCCAACCCGTCGCTGGTTGGTTCCCAGCTTAACCCGGAACGTTTTGCCCGGCACTACACTGTGGGTTCCACGCGGGATTATCAGGGACGCCTTATTTTTGCGGAACTCGACCCGGATTTTAGAAATGATTTTTTTGATATTGAAACGGGGATGAAGGCATTAGTCCCCCACGACGACGGCCGTCCCAAGTCCACCAAATTTATCGCCTCTTACCGGATTCTGGAAAATGTGGATTTTAAGGCCATCCGTTCCCTGTATCTTTCAACACCGGCGGGATACGTCATGCGGATAAACCCGGCGGATTTTGATGCCATACCTTCGTCCAATACTCTGCGTATTTACACCGAAATAACCCCCATCAGGATGCTGGTGCTGTCCAAAAACAATTTTGCGGATTTCGGCAAACACGTTACCGAACCGGGGAATCCCAAGGGGGCCCCCAAAATATTTTACACCCAGCTTGAATTTAACATTGATGAATTTATTGAAGAGTTTTCTTCAAACCCCCTGATGCCCTCCCCCATTCCGGGTCTCCACCCCTCAAAGCTTCGGGACGCCGTCTACGAAGTGCAGCGGATTTCCACAAAAACCCAAAAGGGCCTTTCCCTGGACTGTCCCTTTGACCGGATTCCGGCCCGGATGATCCGCCACGGTTTTATGTTCGCCTCCCGGGAAGATTACCGCTTTTTCCCCATGCCGGACATGCAAACCATTGAGAAGGATTTTTACCGGTATTACAAAACCATGGATTAGACTTGT
>JAISAN010000073.1 GCA_031266635.1 Treponema sp.
TCATTCAATTTCAGAAACGGTAATATCAACCATCAGGGCCATCCGGTAGCTTTTCCCCCGCTGGATCGTTACCGACCGGGTGATTGTATAGTCGCCGACCAGAAATTTTACCTCGTGAACCCCCGGATCAACCGGAACCGGCCCCGAGGCGCCCAAAACCGGCCGGTCGTTGAGAAAGATCAGGGCGTTTTCAGGACCCTCAAAAAGTATAAGCGGGGTGGGGTCCTGAAGTTCTATGGTCAAATCCAGGAGCCTGGCCCGTTCTATGATAAACCGGCGGCTCTCGTTCCGGTAATCATCGGAAAGAACCATCAGATGATGTTCTCCTTCCTTTAAGAGCCGTTCCTCCAGCGGATTTTCGATCACCGTATCGTCAATTAAAACCGTAAAAGGCTTCCCCTGAAGCTGCTCGGGATACCGGGCGCTCAGGCGAACCGCCCCCTCGTCGCTGAGAATAGGTTTGGCGCTTAACTGAAAAACCATGGATTCCAGTTCTTCGCTCAGGCCTTTGATTACCGGCATAATCCTGAACACCAGGGGAAAGGAGGAGGGGGGGATGTACCCGGCGATAACGGTTACATACGGCGAGGATCGAAGCCCGTGGGAAGCGCGGATGGGTATTTGATAAACGGTCTGAATTTTATTGGGCAGGGGTTCGGAAATGACCCGTCTGCCCTGAATGTCCGCCGTTCCCGCCGCGGGCGTTTTGTCCAGATCCGCGTAAACCGCCATACCCAGACTGCCCCGGTACGACAGCCATATCTGCGGGGCGGAAAGCTCTACTTCGATCCCCCGGAAAAACCGGGTGTCCTCCCCCAGGCTTAAAACTACGGAACCGTTATATGCTAAAGGGATGGAGACCACGGCGGAATTATCCAGGGAAATTTCCATGTCCCCGGCGATAAGCACCCGCAGAGATTCCGCCTGGCTCTGAAAAGAAAAAACGATAAAAAATATGAAAAATCCGCGCCTGACGTTCATGCTCCAACCCTTACCAGGGCTTGCTCCTTATAAAACTCCGGTTAAATCCAAGACCGCCCTTTCCAAACTTCAGTTTTGAAGGAGCTTCGATTGAAAAAGATATTTTCCCGGGTCCCGGGCCTGACCATAACGCCGTAATTCAAAATGGAGATGCGGTCCGGTAGACTGCCCGGTCGATCCTACCCTACCAATAAGAGTACCGGATCGGACCTCACTTCGCAAGGCCGTTTCGATTTTTTGCAGATGTCCATAGAGGCTGGCCCAGTTGTCCCGGTGTTTGATGATAATATACCGGCCGTAAACCGGGTCTTCTCCGGTTTCGGTAACTACCCCGTCTCCGGCGGCAAAAACGCCGGTTCCCGCGGGGGCCGCCAAATCCATCCCCTCGTGCAGGCGCATCCGCCCGGTAACGGGGTTCCGCCTCATACCGTAGGGACTGGTGAGCCGGAAGTTCCGCAGGGGGAACCGGAAGCCCCGGTTAAGAAAAAAATTCCGCTCCGTGGGGCTGAAATCCGCGCCGGGATAGAAAAAAAACTCCTTTTTCTGCCCCCCCATGTTGATGGTCAGGAGAATATCCGTCCCTTCCTGCCCGGAATTCCGCGCGGCGGCGCTCAGCCGTTCCAGATCCGAGACCGGTTCCCGGGGAATGAAAATTCCCGGCGCCGAGGGGAGCAGCAGCAGTCCGGCGTCTTCCATTTCCACCGGATGGGTCAAACCGTTCAGGGTGCTTATAGCGGCGTAGGGAATATTGCAGCGGGCCGCCACCGTAAAAATATCATCCCCCGCCAGGGGGCTGTATTGGTAGATGGTCAGAGATTCGGCGATCTCCCCCGGCGTCCCGCCGCTTCGTTTCCCGGCAAAAAGCCGCCGCCGGCTTGTTTCCACATCCTGGAGATACTGCCTGAAACCGGTATCCTGGGGATCAAGCCGGGCAATAAACGGATACCCCGGCAGCATATCCGGAAAACCCGTATCCGCCGGGGGGAATTGTCCGGGGATACCAATAAATATTAAAAAAAAGGCAAGGGTTTTTCCCTTGCCTCGTTTTCCCGTGAACAAGCTCTTAACCGGCGGCGATAGCTTCAACCGGGCAGACCCCAACACAGGCGCCGCAGTCCTGACATTTTTCCGGGTCTATCCAGCGGCGGTTGTCTTTTTCGGAGATTGCCTCCACCGAACATTCACTGTCACAGGAACCGCAGTTAATACATTCATCACTAATTGTGTACGCCATATCACACCTCTCTGAATTATGGTAATAATAACAATACCCCATGAAACGTTTATTGGCAAGTAAAATAAGGCGATTTTTAAAAAAAGAGCGGAAAAGGCTCACTATTTTATGGGCGAAGCGCGGCAAACTCCTGGAAAAATCCCGCCAGCCAGGTGGACAGAGAGGGCAGGTACGTTACCAGCAGCACCACCGCAAGCTGGATAAAGAGGAAGGGAAACACATAGCGGCATATATCCACGAAAGATTTTTTGAAGCGGTAGGACGCAAGGAACAGATTAAGCCCCACCGGGGGAGTGAGGAACCCTACTTCCAGGTTGGTGATAAATATGATCCCCAGATGCACCGGATCAATGCCGTAAGCCTGGCTCAGGGGGGCGATCAGGGGGAGGACGATGAGAATTGCGGAGAAAATGTCCATCAGACAGCCCACCACCAGGAGAACCAGGTTGAGCAGGAGGAGGAAGACGTATTTTGACTGGATGGCCCCCTGCATCCATTTGGCAATATTCGCCGGCGCCTGGGTATCGACAATATAATACGAAAGAGCTTTGGAAAGGGCGAGGATCGACAGAACCCCGCCGATAATGGGAATCGCCTTGAGAAAAACCGCCGGAACGGATTTGAATTTAATGTCCCGGTGGATCAGCACTTCCACAATGAAAATATACAGCAGTCCGGCGGCGCCGATTTCCACCAGGGACAGGGTTCCGGTAAAATACCCGGTAATAAGGAGAAAGGGGAGGAGTATCTCCAGGAACGAGCCCTTCAGGGCCGAAAGGGCCGTGCGAATGTCAAAGGTCTCCACGGGAATTTTGATCCGCACCGACGCGACAATGCCGAAGATGGTCACCGCGGCCACGAGGATAAGGCCGGGAAAAATTCCCCCCAGAAAAAGGTGAAAAATATTGGTCTGGGTGGCGGCCCCCACCAGAATGATGGGAAGGCTGGGGGGAAAGAGGAGGCCGATGCTGCCCACGGAGGTTAAAAGGCCGATGGAAAATTTTTCCGGGTACTTTACGTGTTCCGAAAGGATCGAATAGAGGATGCCCCCCAGGGCCAAAATCGTAACCCCCGACGCGCCGGTAAAGGACGTAAAAAAGGCGCAGATAATCACCGTGGCGATGATCATGCCGCCGGGCAGCCAGGAGAAGAGACTGCGGAAGGTGTGGACCAGCCGTTCCCCGGCCTTGCTTTCGGAAAGAAAAAATCCCACCAGGGTAAAGAGCGGTATGGCGATAATATTGGTGCTGGTCAGGGCGGAATAAATATCCGAGGCCGCCGAATCCATTTCCCCGCCGGAAGCTTCCAGCAGGAGCAGGGCCAGGCCCCCCATAACCACAAAGAGGGGGGTTCCCGCCAGCGCCGAGGCAATAAGAATCACTACCAGCGGCGTTCTCAGGTAATAGGCCAGCAGGTAAAAACGGTCGCAGATTTCAAAGACAAGATCGGGGGGATCGAAACCCCAGATGAATTTGGCGATCACCGGGAATGACGCGACCGTACCCAGGACAAGGGCCAGGATGGGGAAAACCCGTTTCCAGCCTCCAAGCCCGGTACGCCGGGCGAAACGGACGGCAATGACCGCATAACCACTGGGGATTATCAGGGCAAAAACCCGGTCGGAAATGAAGCCGATGATCCGCCCCTGAAGGCCGATTTTAATAAACGACACCGCGCTCCAGGCAATGACGGTAACCACAAAGGCGGAAAGAAGATTGGTAAAAACCCGCATCCGGTTTTTGACCGCGTCCCCGGAAAAATGCTGGACCAGGGCAATGGACAGATGTTCGTTATTCCTGGTGGCGATCATCCCCGCGGCCATCCCCGCCAGCAGGAGCAGATGGATCATCAGCCCTGAGGACGCGGGAACGCCGGTATGAAAAAAAAGCCGCGCCGCGGCTTCCGCCGCGGGAAGCAGGGCCAGCAGTACCAGCGAAATAACGCAGAAAATATCCTCCAGGCGGTACAGCGGCGCCCACAGGCCCCCCTGCTTACCTGGCATCCGGGCTTCCGGCATTTAACGTGCCTTCCGGTATTCGGTCAGAATGTCCTTGATCTTCATATATATTTCCCGGTTAAAAATGTGTCCCACCAGTTCGTTTTCATGTTGATCCATATCCCGGTACCACTCCGCCTCCTCGGCGGGGCTCGGGGCGTTAATAATAAGCCCGTACTGGGACATGGTTTTTATCGCGTCGGCCTCCAGCACGGCAATGGAACCGTCAATCTCTTTTTCTATTCGTTTGCAGATCTGCATGAGGCTGTCTTTGTAACGATCGGGGATCCGCCGCCACGCGGTGCGGTTCATAATGATCCCCCCCATAAAGGGGGCCAGATTGACGGTGGACATATTTTTGGCGATCCCGAAAATCTGGTAACCGGCCACGGAAATGGGGCTCTGATACACCGCGTCAATCATCCCGCCGTTCAGGGAAACCAATACATCGTTCATGTCGACCGGAACCATCTGAAAGCCCATCGCCTTAAAAGCCTGGAGCATTCCCAGTTCCTCCGGGTTGGTTCCCAGTTTCTGCTTCCGCAGTTCCGTGGGAGTAACAACCCGTTCCTTGGAAAAAATCTTCACCCAGCCGGCCCGCGCCCAGGCCAGGGTGACAAAACCGTTTTTTTCGATCCGGGCGTCCAGTTCGGGCCGCAGTTTTTGCAGTACCACTTCCAGTTCCGCGTCATTGCGGATCAAAAGCGGATAGCTGATAGTCATAATTTCGGGGGTAACGGAATTGAGGCCGATGCTGGTAAAAACCGCGGCCTGGATCTGATTAAGGTTCAGCTTCCGTAACACATCCGCCTCGGTTCCCGCCACGCCGTTGTGGTAAACGATCAGTTCCACTTCTCCGTTGGTCGCCTGGGCCCATTCAACGGCCATCCGGTTAATCGCCGCCCCCCAGGGGGTATTTTCCGGTATCAGGGAAGCCAGCTTGATGGTTATTTTCCGCTGGGCATAAACCGGAACCGCCTGTACCACGAAGAAAGCAAGAAACACTCCCAAAAGGGCCGCGTATTTTTTTTGACAAAAGACGGTTTTCACAGTTCGCTCCTTTGACGTAATTTTAGTCATCCCAGTCTCCGGTGTCATAATCGACAAAGTAGAGTCCCGCGTTATCCAGAAGGTAGCGGGCCTTGCGCTGGGCCAGAATATTTACCAGCCGGTTGGCCGGATCCGCGTCCGGGTCCAGCGTCAGGGCCGTTTCCAGACAGGTTTTGAAGGCATCGTAATCCTGGGCGGGGATTAAGACTGCCGACGCGTAGGACACATAGGGCCCCGCCAGGCGGCCCCGCGATTTTTCCAGACTCCGCCGGAAATGGGTTTCTACCCGCGATTTATCCCCTCCCAGGGCTTCAGGGAGGGAGGCGTGGGCCAGAACCAGCAGATCGTCCAGCGCGCCATTGTTGAAATCCGGGTCCAGCGCGTAGGCCCGGTCAACCAGGACCATCAGTTCCGGTATCTTGACCCCCAGCGTCATATCAAAGGGGTTGAGGGAAAAGGCGGAAAGATACCCCGCGGCGGACCAGTAGAGGGCGGGCACATCGGCCTTTTTCAGTTTCGCCAGGATCTTCGGAAAATTTTCTCCCCGGGAACCTTCGCGGAAACCGGGGTATTTTTTTTCAAAGCCCCCGTACAGAATCTCCGCCCCCCGGAGGTAGAGCTTTTTCGCCCGCTCCATGGCGGCCTGCCGCTCGGCATACTGGATCCGGGGCAGCAGTTCCGCGGGCCCCTGGACAAAGGCGTTGGCGTACATCACAAAAAGGGAGCCGGTGGTAAGGATCAGGCCCTGGTGGTTTGGATTGCTTGACAAAAGAGCTTCGTACATCTTGATGGCAAAGGGAATAGCGTCCCCCACCAGCCGGGGATCCGAATCCCCGGTGAATACCTCGCCGCTGCCCTCAGCGGTGAGTGCGTCGGATACCGCATTGATCGCCAGCTTGTTGATGGAACAGGTGGAAAGAAGAAAGAGCATGAGCGGAACAATGAACGGGAAACAAGCGTATCGGCTTTTCATTTCGTCTCCTTGTCGAGCGTCTCGCAAAATAAACGGGTTTGAAACAAGCTCATCTTTTTCTAATATAACATATCCGCTTATATTTTGACGAGTTCCGCCAGGCGGATAAAAATCTCCATGCAGAGCCGGGCGTCGTCCTCCGCCCGGTGGGCGCTTTTTACGCCGATATTCATGGCCGCCGCCAGTTCCTGGAGTTTGTGGCCGTTTCTGCCGGGAAAAGCCTGGCGGGCCATGATGAGGGTGTCGGCGATCCGGTTGGGCAGAACGGGAAAGGGGGGCGTCCATACCGGCCCGGCGGCTTCCGCCGTATCGTCAAGGCCGGGAAGCAGGCTCCCCTGGGCCGCCGAAGAGTCGTGTTTTTTTGCCTCGTCATAGTATTTCTTTAACTGTTCATTCACAAAACCCATATCAAAAGGGGCGTTATGGGCGATAATGACCGTATCTTTCACCAGTCCCAGGAAGTCCGGGAACACCGCTTCCAGGGGAGGCTTGCCCGCCAGCATCTGGTCGGT
>JAISAN010000102.1 GCA_031266635.1 Treponema sp.
GCCGATGTAGTCGAAGATGACGGCGCCGGTGTGGCGGCAGAAGCGGTCCATCTGTTCCAGGCAGCTTAACATCCCGTTGCCCGTACCGCCGGGGGAGGCAACCAGGAGAATCTGCTTGCCCGAAAGGGCGCCCTTCATCCCGAATTCGCATCGCCGCAGGCGGTCAAAAAACGTTTTGAGCGTCTCCGCCATTTCGCCCCAATACACCGGGGTAATAAAACAGAACTGGTCGCTGTTTTTTATCGTACCCTGGAGATCGGTAAAGCCGTCGCCGCCGAACATACAGCGGTGCGTTTCCCGGCAGCTTCCCCATCCGTCTCCGCAGACATGACAGCGATCCAGTTTTTCAACGGTCAGGACCTCAACATCCGCGCCGCCCTCCTTCGCGCCCCGGACGGCTTCTTCCATGACGGAATAACAGAGGCCGCCGCGTTTGGGGTTACCGGAGATAATGACATATTTCATTGGTACGCTCCTATTTTATGGTTGCCAGGGTTTGGGCAAACCGCCGGCCCCTATTCCCATTCTATGGTTGCCGGCGGTTTGCTGGAAATATCGTAGGTAACCCGGCCTATGTCTTTCACGGTGTTGGTGATCCGGGTGGAAATTTCCAGCAGGTCTTTGGCGGGGAAGGGGTACACGTCGGCGGTCATGCCGTCGGCGCTGGTAATGGCCCGGAGGGCCAGAACCCAGCCGTATTTGCGGACATCCCCGGCAACGCCGACGGAACGGATGGGCAGAAGGACGGCAAAGGCCTGCCAGATTTCATCGTAGAGGCGGCGATCCCCCGCGCCGGGGGCGGGCCGTTTTTTCAGCTCCTCCATAAAGATGGCGTCCGCCTCCCGGAGAATATCGCACTTTTCTTTGGTCACTTCGCCAAGAATACGAACCGCCAGGCCGGGGCCGGGGAAGGGGTGGCGGCGGACCACCTCTTCATCTACGCCAAGGATGCGGCCCAGGCGGCGCACCTCGTCCTTGTACAGCCGGTCCAGGGGCTCGATGATCCGGCCCGCCCGCCGTTTAGCGTCCACCAGGGGGCTGCCCACATTGTGGTGGCTTTTGATAAGGTGAGCCTTGTTCCCCACCCCCTTGCCGCTTTCAATAAGATCGGTGTAGAGGGTCCCCTGGGCCAGATAATACGAATCCGGGAGCCCCAGGCGGGCCACCTCCCGTTCCTGGATGGTGATAAAGAGATCCCCGATGATCCTGCGTTTGGCCTCCGGCTCCTCACAGCCCTTGAGGGCGGAAAGGAATTCTTCCTCACAATGGATGATGTGGAGATGCCGGGCCCCCAGCCGTTCCAGACTGGCCTTCACGGTATTGGTCTCGTCTTTCCGCATGAGACCCGTATCCATATACATCAGGTGTACCGCCCCGGGGTCCAGGGCCGTAAGGAGCAGCGCCCCGGCCACGGTGGAATCAACGCCCCCGGAAATCAGCAGCAACGCCGGATTATCCCCCACCCGCTCCCGGAGGGAAGACCGGACCTCCTCCACATACTGTTCCATGGTCCATCCGGCGGAACAGCCGCAGACGCCGACGACACCGGCGGCCAGGATTTCGCTCCCCCCTTCGCAGTGGCTGACCTCGGGGTGGAACTGGAGGCCGAACCAGGGCCTGGTGTCGTGGATCACCACCGCCGGGTAACCGGTCTCGCTGGTTCCCCACACCCGAAGGCCCGGCGCGAGGCGGGTCAGGGTATCCCCGTGGCTCATCCAGGCGGTAAAGGCCGGGGCGAAACCGGCGAGAAACGTCCGGGCAGGCTCCCCGCCGCTGTCCGCCGCCCGCATCTGTACGCCGATTCTGCCGTATTCCCGTTTGGGCAGGGCTTCCACCCCGCCGCCCTGATCGTAGTTGAGCCGCTGGAGGCCGTAACAGATCCCCAGAAGGGGGAGGCCGCAACCATAGACGGCGGTATCCGGGGCGGGACCGTTTTCATACACCGATTCAGGGGAGCCGGAAAGGATGATGCCGCGGACAGTGTCCGCGGTATCCGCCGGATTCAGCACGCCGGAAAGGGGGCTGTCGCCGGGAAGTATCTCGGCGTAGACGCCCAAATCCCGGATGCGCCGGCCGATGAGCTGGGTGGTCTGGCTCCCGAAATCCAGGATCAGTATCTTGTCCATCTTATCTCCAAAAACAGCGCTGGAACATATCTGTCAGTTTTGACCATGCTCCGCAAAACACCTCATCACTGCCCCACTTGCGAGGTGGAGTTTTGGGGTTACGCCCCCAGCGCCATTCGCAAAGCACCTCGCCACCGCCCCAAAACTCCAATAGACAAAAATCTCTGATTTTTGTCTACCGAGTCCAGGGGCTTTTTCTGATGATCGTCGCCTTCCGGTCATACCCCACGGACACAATATCAATGGGGGTCTCGCAAAACCGCTCGATAAATTCGATATATTCCATGGCCGCCTCGGGGAACTCCTCATAGGTAAGGGCGCTGGCCAGGGATTTTTTCCACCCCGGGAAGCTGCGGAGTACCGGCTTCGCGGCGTTCAGGTCCGCGATGGAGGCGGGGAAATTTTCAACAATCCGGTCGCCGATGCGGTAAGAGACGCAGGCTTTGATCTCATCCAGGGTGTCGTATACGTCCAGATGGGTCATCACCAGGGAGTCGATGGAGTTGGTCAGGCAGGCGTAGCGGAGGGACACCAGATCGAGATAGCCGCAGCGCCGGGGGCGGCCGGTGGTAACCCCGTATTCCCGGCCCGTGTCCCGGACAAAGCGGCACAGTTCATCCTCGGAACCGGGGTCGAACTCGCTGGGCAGGGGGCCGTTCCCCACCCGGGTGGAATAGGCCTTAAAGACCCCCAGTACCTTGTCGATGGCCCGGGGGCCCACGCAGCCGCCCACCGCCGCCCCCGCGGCGCAGGACATGCCGCTGGACACATAGGGATAGGTTCCCAAATCAAGATCCAGCAGCGCGCCCTGGGCGCCTTCAAAAAGCACCTGGGAATTTTTGCGGTGTACCAGGTACAAAGAAAGATCGATGGACATGGACAGGAGCCGGTCTATATAGGGGGCCAGGAATTCCCGGTCGCCTTTTTCCAGTTCGTCCATTTTTTCCCGCCAGGTGAGGTCGGCCATACGGATGCCGTCCCGGTCACTCTTCATGGAGTAGGTGATGCCGATGCCCCGGCCGGTGGTACCGATGGGCTTTTTCCGGGCGGCGTCCCGATCTTTATCGATCTGAATGTACCGGGGAAGGACGATATGGGCCCGGTCGGAAATAAAAACCCGGCCGGTGGTATCGATCCCCCGGTCCTGGAGCATCTTCAGCTCGCTGAAAAGGGCCACCGGGTCTATCACCATCCCGGCGCCGAGGATCACGATCTTGTCGGGGTAGAAGATCCCCGAGGGGATCAGGTGCAGGGCGTATTCTTCGCCGCCGGTAACAATGGTATGCCCCGCATTGGCCCCGCCGGCATAACGGACGATTATCTGGGCCTCATTGGCCAGATAATCAACAATTTGACCCTTCCCTTCATCACCCCACTGGGCGCCGATAACAACGACTTTCATGTGTATCTCCCGCGGGCTTACACCCGGCTATAATTTGGCGCCTCCTGGGTAATGGTCACATCATGGGTATGACTTTCTTTAAGGCCCGCGGCGGTTATCTTAACAAAATTCCGGTACTTCTTCAACTCGTCTATGGATTTACAGCCGCAGTAGCCCATGCCCTTGCGGAGCCCCGAAACCAGTTGATTCATGTAGGCCCGCAGTTCCCCCTTGTAGGGAACCCGGCCCTCAATGCCTTCGGGTACGGGATCCTCGTCCTTGCCCATCTGGTACCGGTCGCCGCTGCCGTCGCTGATGGCCCCCATGCTGCCCATGCCCCGGTACTCCTTGTAGATCCGGCCGTCAAAGATGATCTCCGCCCCCGGCGCTTCCTTGAGGCCCGCAAAGAGGTTTCCGATCATCACCACGGCGGCGCCGGCGGCAACGGCCTTGGTAATGTCCCCGGAAAATTTGATTCCCCCGTCGGCGATGACCGGTATGTCGAACTTTGCCGCTTCCTCGGCACATTCCCACACGGCGGTAAACTGGGGCACCCCCACGCCCGCAACAATACGGGTGGTACAGATTGAGCCGGGGCCTATGCCCACCTTTACCGCGTCGGCCCCCGCCTCAATCAGCCGCCGGGTTCCCTCCTTCGACGCCACATTGCCCCCGATAACGGGAATGTCGAATTGCTCTTTTATGGCCCTGATGGCTTCCATTACGTTTTTTGAGTCCCCGTGGGCGGTGTCCAGGACCACATAATCGACTTTGGCGTTTTTCAGAAGCGGCATCCGCACAGGATAATCCTGGGGGGAAACCGCGGCCCCCACGATGAGACGGCCGCCTTTGTCAATGGCCGCCCGGGGGAAACTGGCGTGTTTTTCCATATCCTTGACGGTCACCAGCCCCGTGAGGCGGCCCGCGCCGTCCACCACCGGGAGCTTTTCGATCCGGTGCCGGTCAAACTTTTCCCGGGCGCTTGAGACGGTGGGCTCCCCCTGCTCCACCACGGGGTTTTTGGTCATCACGTCGGCGACCAGGAGGGAATCGTCCCGGCAGAACCGGAGATCCCGGCTGGTGATGATCCCCACCAGCCGGCCTTCATTGTTCAGCACCGGCATTCCCGACACCTGGAATTTATCCCGCAGGGCCTTGACATCCCGGATCCGCGCGCCTTCCAGCACGGACACCGGAGTTTCGATGACCCAGTTGAGATAGCGTTTTACATTCCCCGCCTGCCGGGCCTGCTCCTCGGGGCTCAAGTTCCGGTGTATCACCCCGGAACCCCCTTCCAGGGCGATGGCGATGGCCAGCTTGTCCTCGGTGACCGTATCCATAGCCGCCGAAACAACGGGCACATTCAGAGGCAGGCCGGCGCAAAGCCGGGTCTGGACATCGCAGTCTTTGGGCAGGGTATCCGAATACCCCGGCAAAAGCAGTACGTCATCATACGAAAGCGCTTCACGAAACATATTTTTCTCCTGTCAAATGAACCAATGGAGTTGTTCGGAAACCGCGAACCAGAGGTTCGAAGTTTCCGAACAATTTCCGCTGAAAACCACAAAATGCACAGCATTTTGCAAGACTTGTTAGCTAATCGAAGATTAGCCGATAACCAACCGGGTTGTCGAACAAGTCTAATTTCAAAGCCGGTTATTTTGTCTCCATGAGTTTCCGGTATTTGGCCGCAATGGCTTTTGCCTTTTTTACCGCCAGGCCGCAGTAACGTTCCGGCTTGTCAAAAAAAGAAAGGGCATCCCCGCCGGCGGGGATGAGCCCCAGGGCCGCAAGCTGTCCCCCGATCCGCTTGAGTACCTCAGGTTCCGCGGCCAGGGCTTCGGCAAACGTCGTTTTGTTCCGTTCCGCCGCCAGGGTGATTTTGCGGATCACCTCGTGGGCGCCGGAAACGCCGCTTTCGGCCAGGAGGATGTAGGCGGGCTCCGCCAGTACACCCCCCGGTATGCCGCCGCCCCCGCTGCGGAGATTGGACAGCAGCCGTTCCCGGTCGGCGCCGAGGCCCTCGATGACTCCGGCCATGCGGCTCAGGGCCAGGCAGAAACCGGCGATATAATCGGCGGTAAACCGCTGGCTGGCGGAGTTGGTAAGGTCCCGCTGGTGCTCGCTGATCTGATCCATAAAAAAAGTGACCGCCCGGGGCATGAACGCCTTCCAGAGGCTTTTGACGTGTTCCGAATTCCAGGGGTTCCGCTTCTGGGGCATGGTGGAGGAACCGACCTGATCCGCGGCGAACCCTTCCCGGAGCTCCCCGATTTCGGTCCGCTGGAGGTGGCGGAGATCATCGGCCAGGTTGGCGATGATCCCGAAGGCGGTGTTCAATTCCAAAAGCAGGCGGAGGAGGTATTCGGGCTCCACAAGCTGGGTAGAATGTTCGGAGGGCTCAAGCCCCAGTTCCGCCAGGTAGAGCCGCTCCAGCTCCTCCGGGTCTTTGACGATCATGCTGGCAGCGTTATAGGCCCCCACCGCGCCGGCCAGTTTCCCCTTGAGCTGTTTTGCCCGGCCTTCTATTTCGAGGATCGATTTTCCCAGCCGGGAAACGTATTCCGCCAGGGCAAACCCCAGGGTAATGGGCACCGCGTGCTGGCCGTGGGTCCGGCCAACCTGGGGGGTCTCCGCCTCCCTTTCCACAAAGCCGCAGAGCAGGAGTTCCAGCTTCCGCAAAAGGGGCAGAACCACTTCCTCCGTAACCCCCCGGATCCGCCAGGAAAGGCCGGTGTCCAGAATGTCCACGCTGGTAGCCCCCAGATGCACCAGGGGAGCGGTTTCGGGGGGCGCCTTTTTTTTCAGCACATTCACCAGAGCCCGGATATTGTGGCGGGTCTTTTCTTCCTCGGCGTACACCTCTTCAGGGGTGATGGCGGCGGCGGCCTTTTCAAGTTCCGCGCTGAGGGCGGGCGTCAGAGCGCCGCGGACCGTGAGATGCGCCTTAACCAAGGCAATTTCCGCCCTGACGCTGGCCGCAATGGAGGCTTCTTCGGATATCCAGGGAACCAGGGCCTCAAAAACGACTTCCTCGGAAAGTGAATACCGGTGATCGATGGGGGAAATGTTGCGAAAGATTTTCCGCGATGTGCTTGGGGCTTCCATATTCGATACTGGCATAAGGAGCCGGGGAAAGTCAAGCTTCCCCTGCGCCTAAAAAGCCCTCGGTTTTTACAAAAAAAAACAAAAAAATTAAAAAACTCTTGACACAGTCCATTTTATATAATACTTTTTCGATAGCATTTATATTATACTAAATACTTAGTATTACTAAGATATTGAGGAGGTGATATATATGGTCAAAAGTATGTGTTCCGGCTCGGCATAAAAATTCGCAGATCCAGGGTTTTTCCAAAATTTGAAGTTTTGGGAAAGCTTCCAGACATGTATTCTTGAGAATACGCAAAAAAGAGAGGTGTATTATGATTATTTCTCACAAAAACGTACCGTTTTCCAAAAAATTCGGTTTTTGGAAAAGCTTTCCCGGATTTATGGAAAAGAGCGGACTTCAGACCGTTTTTTCAAAAGTCTTACCTACCGAACCGGAGATTCTGCGGGATATGGCCCCTCACCTTCCAATGAATCAAGTTTTACGAAAGGCGCATATCGTACCGCTTTTGTTGATCTCCGCGGTCCTTGCGGGCGTCCTGCTCCTGGGAAGCTGTGAAAAAAAAGACGCAGCGTCCGCCACGGGAGAAGGTTCGAAAAAACTGGTTAGATTTCCCGTTCCCTTTTCTCCCACCGGCTATAACCAGATTTTAACGCCCATTTCCCAGGAAGAAGGGTTTTACCGCGAAGAGGGTCTTGACGTAATCTTTGAAACCCTTACCGGCGGAAGTAACGTCGATAGCATTACCGCGGCCCTTACCGGTAAAGTGCGTTTATCAAACACCGCCGGTTCTACAGCGCCGCTGGTGTATCTTGAAGAAGAGGGGGCGAAGTTTTTGATAATTGGCGGCGCCATGTCCGACAATGGCGCGCTCCTCATCCCCCGGGGCAAAGAATCCGAATGGGAAGGATTCACCCCCGAAAAAATGGCAGGAAAAAGAATCGGAGTCCGCAGGGCCAATTCCCAGGATACGGCTTTCAGGGCTTTTTTGGCCCGCCGGGGCGTGGATCTATCCCAGGTCAATGTAGTTGAATTGGACAATCATCCTACCAGTATCGAAGGTGTTATGAAGGGAGAACTTGACGGAGCGGTGGTTGTTGGAATTTACCGGACCGCCGGTCAGGATCGGGGTTTAACGCTGTACCAAAACATCGACGATCTTTTTGGTCATTTTGTTTGCTGCCGCGTTATCGTTTCCGCGGATCATGTACGGGCGAACCGGGACCAGTATGTAAGTTATCTGGCGGCCCACATCAAAGCGTACCGGGTATTTATCACAGATCCCGAAAGAACTATCGCCATCGGCCGCAAATACCTTTCCGATATTGATGAAGCCGTTCTCAGGCGGGAACTTTATGAAGTTGGACATTTGGATATTCATCCTGATCCGGAGGGCGACCGGATCAGGGATTTTTACCAGGCTTTGATCGATATAGGGTACTGCAAAGGTCCGCTTGAACGCATTGAACCGTATATCGATCCCTCAATCTATAAAGACGCCCTTGACCGGGTCATCTCCCAATATCCTGACGAACCGTTTTATCAGGAAATGTACAAACACTTTCAAGAGCTAAACACCGGGTATATCCACAACGGGACATCGTAAAAAAGAAAAAGGGATGAAGTCTATGAGTAAAATTCAGCTTACCAATGCCTGTTTTGATTACATTGATAACGGTAAAACCTTTACCGCCCTGCGCGGCTTGAATCTTTCAGTGGCGGAAGGAGAATTTGTCAGTGTTATCGGATCAAGCGGCTGTGGTAAAAGTACCATTCTGAACATCCTCAGCGGTATACTTTCCCTCTCCGGGGGCGAATACCTCATAGACAAAAGCCCGGTGAACGGGCCGGGTAAAAACCGGGGTATGGTGTTCCAGCATTATTCGCTTTTTCCCTGGATGACCTCACGACGGAATGTCAGTTTCGGGATCAGGCAGGTCCACGAGAATATGAACAGTAAAGACGTGGAAGAAACCGCCCGCCTGTATCTGCAAAAAGTGGGGCTCCGGGGTTTTGAAAATAAATATCCCTTTCAGCTTTCCGGCGGTATGCAGCAGCGTGTGGCTATTGCCAGAACCCTTGCTATGGAACCTGAAATTCTTCTAATGGATGAACCCTTCGGCGCGATTGACGCAAAAAACAAGATTATTTTGCAGGATATTCTTTTAGAGCTCCTGCGTAATGAAAAACAAAAAAAGACCATTGTTTTTGTAACCCACGATGTAGACGAAGCGATTCTTATGTCCGACCGCATTTTGTTTATGCACAATAAAATGATAGATGAGGAGATACCGGTCGGTTTACCCAGGCCGCGCCTGCGGGAAGAAATTATCAAACATGACGTTTACCGGAAATTACGGGAAAAGATTATGAGCCTTTTTTTCAGGGATGTGATGGAAAATATCGGCGGAAACGAGGTGGTTATATGATTCGGATTTATAAAACCCTGCCCCACCTGATATTTTTTGCGCTGGCGGCGGCCATATTGAGCCCATCTCTGGTAATCATTGAAAACAAGTGGGCTTTTTTTGTGGTAACAATTTTGATAGAAGGGGCGCTGATAATAAACCATAAATCCAAACCCGCCCACGATGTGGCCCTGATAGTTTTTTCTTTTCTGTTCCTGTGGGAATTTTTTACGGCCAAACGGCCAAATCCGAATACTATGCTGTACCCGGTTCCTGAAAATGTTTTTGCGGTAATGGTAACGGACTGGCGGAAAATATTGACCGGCATGGGAAGCTCCATGAGCCTTCTCTTTACCGCCATGTTTTTTGCCCTGCTGCTTGGCATCAGCCTCGGTATGATGGTCGGATGGTTTGAACGGCCCCGGAGGGCCTTGTTTCCCATCGCCAAAGTTATCAGCCCCATTCCGCCCATTATTTACAGCCCTTACGCAATTGGCGTGCTTCCCAGTTTCCGGGCCGCTTCACTGTTTATTATATTTTCCAGCATTTTTTGGCCCGTATTTATCAACACGATTACCAATGTATCCAATGTGGACCGGAAAATCCTGGAGTCCGCCAAAACCCTCAACACCAGATCGCTGCCCCTGTTTCTCAACATACTCCTGCCCTATTGTCTTCCCCGGCTTTTTACCAGCATGAATGTTACCCTGTCAACTTCATTTATGGTATTAACCGCCGCGGAATTGATAGGCGCTAAATCCGGGCTTGGTTATTATGTGCGATTCGCCGCGGATTTTGCCAATTATACCAAAGTTGTTGCGGGAATTATCATAATCGGCGTAGTGGTAACGCTTTTAAACCGGCTGCTCACGGCGGCCCAAAACCTAATCGTCAAATGGAGGTAACGATGAGTATTTTTACCGGAAGTCCCGAAGTTGATGTCCGTGAACGGCGTCTTCATTCCATCATTGTTTATAATGGAACAGGACGGGATCTGTATGAAAAAGCAAAAAGCTGTTCAATAAACTGCGGCGACCGGTCTTTCAGCCAGTGCGCATCATGTTCAGAAAATACGGCCATGACCATTATGGCCCGCACGCGGGATACGGCGGTAGTTATGCATTCCCCCATAGGGTGCTGTTCAAGCGTAATCACCTATAATATCGGCATCAGGGGAGTCGCGCTGGCGCGGAAACAGGAACCCTTTGAAGTGTTTACTATATGTACCAACATACAGGAAAAAGATACAATCTTCGGCGCCGCCGAAAAGCTTCGGGAAGCGCTTCGGGAAATGGAAAGAAGGCACCACCCCCGGTATACCTACATTGCCACATCCTGCGCCTCGGGAATTATCGGCGAAGACATTGAAAGTATCTCCGATGAAATGGAAGAAGAGCTTGGACATCCCATAGTACCCGTCTACTGCGAAGGGTTTAAATCAAAAATCTGGTCTACCGGTTTTGATGCGGGTTACCACGGTATTCTGCGGAAGATAGTAAAACCGCCCCGTAAAAAGCAGGAAGATTTAATCAATGTTTTCGCCTTTGAAGGAACCGATACCTTTTCTCCGGTTCTTTCCCGGCTGGGACTGCGTACCAACTACATGGTTGCTTTGGCCTCCCCCCAGGAGCTGGAGACCATATCCGAAGCGGCGTGTTCCACATCCATCTGCGAAACCCTCTCTCTGTATGTGGCTTCCGTGCTGGAAGAACAATATGGGGTTCTCGAGATAAAATCTCCGCCGCCTTTTGGGCTCGACTGGACTGATGCGTGGCTACGGACCATTGGAAAGATCACCGGCCGGGAAAAACAGGCGGAGGAACTTATTGCTGCGGAACGGGAAAAATACCGGGGCGAAATTGAAGATCTGCGTTCCAAGATCGGAGGGAAAACTCTGTATGTAACCGCCGGGGACGCTTTCGGACACAATCTCGCGAATGTGGCAAAAAGTCTGGATGTGCGGCTGATTGGCATAACCTCGCTGCATCATGATCTGCAAACAGATAATCCCGAATCGGTAAATTCGATGGATGCGTATGTTGAATCAAACGGGGACATACCGAATTTTTCAGTCTGCAACCTGCAACCGTATATGGTAGTTAAGATATTAAAAAAACTGCGGCCCGATTTTCTTATATGCCGGCATAACGGCATGAACGCGATGGGTTCAAAGCTTGGCATCCCCACCTTGTTTGAAGGGGACGCAAATTATTCGAGCTTTTATAAAGGCATCGTTAACTTCGGCAAACGCCTGTATGAGGCATTGTTAACCCGGAAACTGGTCGAAAATGTCGCCCGCCATGTTGAATTACCCTATACCGACTGGTGGCTGGAACAGGACGATCCGTTTTATTTTACCTTTGGAGGAAATAACCCATGAGTTCCGTGATAGAACAGCCGAGATTTTCATGTGCCCTGGCGGCGCAGCAGACGGTTCTTGCCATACCAAGGGCCCTTCCCATTGTCCATGCCGGGCCAGGCTGCTGCATGAAGGTTATGCAGTTTGCCGCTCAGGGAGCAGGACGCCAGGGAGAAGGTTACGGCGGCGCGAATAATGTGGCCTGTACCAACACCTACGAACCGGAAGTGGTATTCGGCGGCGAAAAAAAATTGCGATCCACCATAGACGGCGCCATGCGCGTGTTAAAGGGAGATCTGTTTGTGGTTCTTACCGGTTGTACCGCGGACATCGTGGGGGACGACTCGGTGAATATCGCAAAAGAATTCGCCGCCCAGGGTAGACCCGTGGTGGGGGTCGAAACCGCCGGATTCAAAGGAACAAGCTATTTCGGCCATGAAGAAGTGGTAAATGCCATTATCGATCAATTTGTGGGGGAGACCGAGCCAAAACCCCGCCGGGGATTGGTCAATGTTTTTTCAGTGGTCCCCTTTCAGGACCCCTATTGGCGGGGCGATCTGCATCAGATTAAAAAACTGCTTGAATCAATCGGCCTTGAGGTGAATATCCTGTTTGGCTACGAGTCTAAAGGAATCGCCGAATGGAAAGATATTCCCCATGCCCAGTTTAATCTGCTTGTATCTCCCTGGGCCGGCTTAAAAACCGTAAAACTGCTGCGGGAAAAATACGGCACGCCGTACCTGCATTATCCGGTTCTGCCGGTGGGGGCGCAGGAAACAAGCGCGTTTCTGCGGGAAGTGGCCGTATACGCGGGAATCTCAAAATCCGTTGTGGAGGATCAGATAAAAAGGGAAGAAGACCGGTTTTATAAGTATCTCATCACCCTTATTGATTTTCTGGCCGAGTTCCGCAACAACCTCCCCACGGAACTGTACACGGTGGCGGACAGCGCCTATGCACTGGGAACCAGCGGCTTTCTGGTAAATGAACTGGGGTTTATTTTAAAGGGCGTATATATCACTGATGATACCCCCCGGAATCATATTGACCGGATCATCGAAACAGCGGCTCTACGGGATGAGGTATTCAGGGACCGGCTCTTTTTTGAAAGCGACGGCGGTGTGGTGCAACAGGATATACTGAATAAACTTTGCGGATCACGAAAGGCATTATTCCTCGGAAGCGGGTGGGAAAAATTTCTGGCCCAAAAAACCGGTAATTACTACAGCTTTTTAAGCCTGCCACTGCCGGAGACCGTTATTCTGGGTAAAAGTTTTCTGGGTTATTCCGGCGGTTTGAACCTTGTGGAGGAGATTTATTCAGACCTCTTCAAGACCAGGGCCCATTTTTCAACTACCACCGTTTCGGCGGAAATCGAGGCGAATAAATATGCCGTATAACATTGCCGTCACTTCTTCCGACGGGGAACGTGTGGATCTCCACTTTGGTCATGCGGGGCTCTTTTATATTTTAGAGGTTGATGAAAAGACCGGCGCTTTTACGGTTCTTGACAAAAAAGAAGCGCCCCGCGCTTTGACGGATACTGCGGAGCAAAACGCCGGAAACTGCGGCGGCTGTGGTGGAAGCAGACATGAAAATATGATGGCCCGGATAAACGCCATAATTGAAACCATTGCTAGTTGCGCGTATCTGCTTACCGCCAGAATCGGTCCGAAACCGGCGGAACTTTTAAGAAGAGCCGGAATAAGCGCGCTTGAATCACCCCGGGAAATCAACGAAGCGGTCGCAAAACTAAACAAATACCACCTTAAATACGGAAACATCAACAAGGAGAAATGATCATGGTAAATAAAAAAATACGGCAGATAGCCATATACGGCAAAGGGGGCATCGGAAAATCCACCACTACCCAGAATCTCACCGCGGGGCTTGCGGAGATGGGGCGGAAAGTTATGGTAGTGGGCTGCGATCCCAAGGCGGATTCCACCCGCTTATTGCTGGGGGGGCTGGCGCAAAAAACAACCCTCGATACCCTGCGTGATATTGGAGAAAATATCAGGCTTGAGGAAATTCTGAAAGAAGGCTACCAGGGTATCAAATGCGTTGAGTCCGGCGGGCCTGAACCGGGAGTCGGCTGCGCGGGCCGGGGAATTATCACATCCATTGGCCTCCTGGAACGCCTGGGCGCCTATACCGACGATCTGGAATATGTATTCTACGACGTGCTGGGCGATGTGGTATGCGGGGGTTTTGCCATGCCCATTCGGGAAGGGAAAGCCAAGGAAATTTATATTGTCGCCAGCGGAGAAATGATGGCCCTTTACGCGGCAAACAATATTTCCAAGGGGATTCAGAAATTCGCCACCAAAGGCGGGGTGCGGCTTGGCGGGATCATCTGCAACAGCCGGAATGTTGACCGGGAACGGGAAGTATTGAATGCCTTTGCCCGGGAGCTGGGGACCCAGCTTATCTACCTGGTGCCCAGGGACAATATTGTTCAGCACGCGGAAATAAACAAAAAAACCGTCATTGACTATAAATCCGATTCCAAACAGGCCCAGGAATACCGGGCGCTGGCCAGGGCAGTCGAGGAGAACAAAAATTTTGTGATCCCCAAACCCATGACCCAGGAACGGCTGGAGGAGATACTCCTGGAATTCGGACTTATGGACATGGTAGAGCCGTATAAAATATAGGGCAAGAAAACCTATAAAAAATATTTGACTTGTTCGACAACCCGGTTGGTTGTCTGCTAACCAAAGGTTAGCTTGCAAGTCTTGCAATCAGGCTAAAGCCTTCGCGCTTTTTTTGTGTGCGGCGGCATTTGCGGAGCGCCGGTACGCGCTGATATGGTTGGAACACGCTCCTTGACGGAGCGCTCTTACCGGTACGGCGCGCCGCTCAGGCTAAAGCCTTCGCGCTTTTTCTGTGGGCGGCGGCATTTACCGGGCGCCGGTACGCGCTGCATTATTGGGGGTAACGCTCCTTAACGGAGCGCCTTTATTTGTACGGCACGCCGCTCAGGCTCAAGCCTTCGCGCTTTTTCTGCGTGCGGCGACATTTACCGGGCGCCGGTATGTGCTGAATTATCGGATTAACGCCCTGTCGGGCGCTCTATTTATACTCCTCCCAGGCCTTAATCTCCAGCCCGGTTTCACGGGTTTCGGCCAGGGCGTCGATGAACTCCCGGGCCGCCTTGATGTTGGTGAAGAGGGGGATGTCGAAGTCTACCGCCATGCGGCGGATGATGTAGTCGTTTTTCAGTTCCGTTTCCCGGTTGTTTTTGGGGATGTTGATGATCATGTCCACTTCCCGGTTTTTGATGTAGCTTGCGATGTTAGGTTCCTTTGATTCCAGGGGCCAGTTCAGGGCCGTGGTGGGGGCGCCGTTGGCGGAGAGGAATTTTGCCGTTCCCCGGGAGCCGAAAAGTTCATAGCCCATGTCCACGAGTTTTTTGGCGGAGTCAAGGAAGTCCAGTTTGTTCTCAATGGGGCCGGTGGAAAGGAGGATTCGTTTTTTGGGGATCCGGTAGCCCACGGAAAGCAGGGCTTTGAGGTAGGCGTCGGAAAGGTCGGTGCCGATGCAGCCTACTTCCCCGGTAGAGGCCATCTCCACGCCGGTAACCGGGTCCGCCCCGTGGAGGCGGGAAAAGCTGAACTGGGCGGCCTTGACCCCCACCCACTCAAGGTCCAGGGCGGAGACCGGGGGGCGGGCGGGCTTTTCGTCCAGCATGGCCCGGACCGCCAGGTCTATCATGTTCACCCGGCTTATTTTGGAACAGAAGGGGAAGCTCCGGCTGGCGCGGAGGTTGCACTCGATAACCCGGACCCGGTTCCGCTGGGCCAGGAACTGGATGTTGAAGGGGCCGGTGATGTCCAGGGCTCCGGCGATTTTCTCCGCGATCCGGCGGATCTTCCGGATTGTTTCGATGTACAGCCGCTGGGCGGGCAGCACCACCGTGGCGTCCCCGGAGTGGACCCCGGCGTTTTCAATATGTTCGGTGATAGCGTGAAAGAGGATCTCCCCCCGCTGGGCCACCGCGTCAATTTCAATCTCTTTGGAGTTCTCCACGAATTTGGAGATCACCACCGGGTGTTCCGCGGAAACGTCCGCGGCGAGGCTCAAAAATTTTTCCAAGCTCCCGTCATCCCAGGCCACGTTCATGGCCGCCCCGGAAAGCACGTAGCTGGGCCGGATCAGCACCGGGTAGCCGGCCCGGGCGGCAAAGGCTTTGGCCGAATCAAGATCGGTGAGTTCCTTCCATTCGGGCTGCTCAATGCCCAGCCGGTCCAGGAGGGCGGAAAATTTGTTCCGGTCCTCCGCCATGTCGATGGACACCGGGGCGGTGCCGTAGATCAGGGTTCCCGCGGCGTAGAGGGAGGTGGCCAGGTTGTTGGGAATCTGGCCGCCCATGGAGAGGATGATCCCGTCGGGCCGCTCCCGCTCGTAGATGTCGAGAATCCGTTCCAGGGTCAGCTCCTCAAAGTAGAGCCGGTCGCAGATATCGTAATCGGTGGACACGGTTTCGGGGTTACAGTTCACCATGATGGAACAGCGGCCCAGCTTTCGGGCCGTTTCCGCGGCGTTGACGCAGCACCAGTCAAATTCCACGCTGCTCCCGATGCGGTAGGCCCCGGAACCGAGGACCATAACCCCCCGGCCCGCGGGGCTTACATCGTCCGCCGGAACGCCGCCCGACGGAACATCGGATGCCCCGGTGGGGGCGCCGTAGGTCATATACAGGTAATTGGTTTTGGCGGGGTATTCTGCCGCCAGGGTGTCTATCTGTTTGACACTGGGTTTGATCCGGTATTCTTCCCGGAGGGCGCGGACTTCCATTTCCTTCATCCCCAGGAATTCCCCGATCCGGGAATCGGAGAAGCCGCACTTTTTCGCCTGGGCCAAGAGATCCCGGCTTACCGGTTTCGCCGCTTTGAGGGCTTTTTCGGTTTCCAGAACCCTGGCGATTTTGTGGAGGAACCAGCGGTCGATTTTGGTGAGCCGGTAAATTTTCTCCACCGGCCAGCCTTCCATGAGCGCCCGGTAGATAGCGAAGATCCGCCGGTCCGTGGGTTTGAGCAGGGCCTCCCGGATCTGCGCAGCGTCGGAGCCGTCGAATCCCTCCCGGCCGCAGAAGCCGTCCTCCGCGGCCAGCCCCGGCGCGCCGGCGCCGGTCATCCGCAGGGCTTTCTGGAGGGCCTCCTCAAACGTCCGCCCTATGGACATGACTTCCCCCACGGACTTCATTTCCGAACCGATCCGGAGGTCCACGTTTTTGAATTTCGCCAGGTCCCACCGGGGCACCTTGACCACGATATAATCCAGGGCCGGTTCAAAACAGGACTTGGTGGCCCTGGTGATGCGGTTTTCAATGTCGATAAGAGAATGGCCCAGGGCCAGTTTGGCGGCCACAAAGGCCAGGGGGTAGCCGGTGGCTTTGGAGGCCAGGGCGGAACTCCGGGAAAGCCGGGCGTTCACCTCGATGATCCGGTAATCCTCGGAAAAGGGGTCCAGGGCGTATTGGATGTTACATTCCCCCACGATCCCCAGGTGGCGGATCACATCGATGGCGATACGCCTGAGTTTGTGGTACTCCGAATCGGTGAGGGTCTGGGAGGGGGCCACCACGATGCTCTCCCCGGTGTGGATCCCCAGGGGATCAAAATTTTCCATGTTACACACGGTGATGCAGTTGTCAAATTTGTCCCGGACCACCTCGTATTCAATTTCCTTCCAGCCCCCCAGCCATTCTTCCACCAGCACCTGGGGGGCGGAACCGGCTTCGTTGGTTTTGGAAAAGGCCCGGTCGCAGCGGCGGCGGATTTCCGCCTCGTTCCGGCAGATCCCCGACCCCGCCCCCCCCAGGGCGTAGGCCGCCCGGATCATCACCGGGTAGCCGATTTTTTCCGCCGCCTCCACCGCCGCGCCGGTATCGGTGGCCGCGTAACTCCGGGGAGTCAGGGCCTTGATTTCCCCCAGCCGCCGGATAAACCGTTCCCGGTCTTCGGTGTCCTCAATGGTTTTTACCGGCGTCCCCAGGACCTTTACCCCGTATTTGTAGAGGGTTCCGTCCCGGTCCAGGGCCACCCCGCAGTTGAGGCTGGTCTGTCCCCCGAAAGAAAGAAGGATGCCGTCGGGCCGTTCCTTTTCGATCACCTGCCGAACATACTCAGGCGTTACCGGGAGGAAATAGGTGGCGTCCGCCATCCCTTCGCTGGTCTGGATCGTGGCGATGTTGGGGTTGACGAGGATCGTCCTGATCCTTTCTTCCCGCAGGGCCTTGAGGGCCTGGGAACCGGAATAATCAAACTCCCCGGCCTGCCCAATTTTGAGCCCGCCGGAACCGAGGATAAGAACGGATTTATACATGGAGGCGTTCCTTCTTTACCTGCTCAATAAACCGGTCGATGAGGAATTCCGTGTCCCGGGGGCCGGGGCAGCCTTCGGGGTGGAACTGGACCGCGGAAAAGGGCTTGCTTACCGAGCGGATGCCTTCGATGGTGTCGTCGTTGGCGTTGACGAACCAGGGTTCCCAGCCTTTGGGAAGGGTCTCGTTCCGCACCGCGTAGCCGTGGTTCTGGCTGGTGATATAACAGCGGCCCGTGCCGGCCTCCACGCAGGGCTGGTTCTGCCCCCGATGGCCGTAGGGGAGTTTGTAGGTATCCGCCCCGGCGGCCAGGGCCATGATCTGGTTCCCCAGGCAGATGCCGAAAATGGGCTTCCCCACCGTAAAGGCCTTCCGCACCATGGCGATGGTTCTGCCGCAGTCCTTGGGGTCCCCCGGCCCGTTGGATAAAAAGAGACCGTCGTAGTTCAGGCCCGAAAGGTTGTGGTTCCAGGGAACCCGGATAATTTCTACGTTCCGGGCCAG
>JAISAN010000168.1 GCA_031266635.1 Treponema sp.
TATTGGCCGGGTGGACAACCGGGGCGGAAAAATCCACCCAGTAGGGGCCCCCGGCGGGGATGGAGAATTGCAGGGATGCCTGGCCCTGGGTAAAGCTGTAGTCCCGCAGGATTTTCCCCGCGGAATTATACACCACGATCCGGGAATTCCCCAGGGTGGGGAATGCGACGCCCTCCCCGTTCTCATCGGAGCCGGGGAGGTAAAAGATAGCGCCCGCGTCATGCGTTCCGGCGGCCGGGCCGCCGCTTCCCAGGGAGAGGGTCAGGCTCCCCTCCTCCCCGGTGTTATTGGTAAAAAAAACGTTGCAGGCGGCGAATAAACAGGCCGCGAGCAGGGCGAAACAAGCTATTGCTTTTTTCATATAGGGTTCCTTTAGGGTTCCTTCTTCTTTCGGAGGCTATTGGGAATCGCCATACCAGCCAATCCGGCCGGTAATGCTGGCCTCCGGGGAGGCCGAAGAGCCGGTTCTGCCGGCGGCGGCCGCCGCGCCCAGGGGCAGGGCGGGACTCAGCCCGGAGGAAACCTCAAGGCCGCCGCTCCCCGCGAAACTGGACTGGCCGGCGTTGACAATTACCGGGACGCCGTTGCTTCCGGCAAAAGCCACGGTTCCCGAGTACATGGTTACATTAGAAGAATCCATGGCAAATTCGGTTCCCCGGACAGACGCGGTGGCGGAAGGGCTTCTCACCTGGAAATTCACCTTCCCGCCGCCCGCGGGAGGGGCCACCCTGGCCCGGACCCGGCCGGCCTGGAGAAACAGGGCGGTATTTTCATTCCCCTGGGAAACATTTAACTCTTCAAGGCTTATCCGGGTCAGGGGCCGGACCACGATGGTGGAATCCCCCAGACTGATCAGGGCGGTACTCTTGAACCCGGTGGAAATGAACATATTCTTTTCAATCCCCATCCCTACCGCGGCCCTGGTCCAGCCGGAAGCGGCGGAACGTTTTACCTCCACCGTACCGTTTATTTCACGAATCACTCCGGTTTGGGCAAAAACCGGAACCGCAAGACAGCCAATCAACACCAGCACATAAATTTTCTTCATTGTAATCCTCCAAGATTTCAAAATGAAAGTATTACGCCCAAAGAGACATTCCACTTGGGCGGGGTATCGCTATAAAAGGCGCTTTCCGGCAGGGGGAAAAACACCCCGCCTCCGGCGCTTAAGCCCAGATCTGAAAAAGGCGTCCAGATCAGGGAAAGGTATAATTCCAGGCCCAGAAGATGGGACTCTGAAAGCGGGTCCAGCCCTTCGGCGGTAAAGGTCGCCAAATCGGTCCGCATCAGGAAGCTGCTTTCTTTTACAATGGAAAGGTCCTCCAGCGGCCGGAGGGTGAAGATCCAGGAAAGTGCCATAAGGCCCGAAAAATCGGCGCTGAACACGCTGGACTGGGAAATATTGCTAATGGGCGTAAAAGCCCCCTGGGCGCCGTCCCCCAGCCCGGAAGCGTAGCGGAGCCGGAGGCTGAACTGGTCGTCCATCCTGGTAGGCAGGGACCAGTCCCCCCGGAGGCTGAGGGCGTAATTATAGGCCGGATCAGCGCCCTCTTCCTGGGCCAGCCCGAAAACTCCGCCCAGGTTAAAGGACAGCACATCCAGCGGGCTGATGAGGTATTGAAGCGTCAGATACTGGGTGTGGAGCCGGTCCCCGTCCCGGAGATCAAACTGGCCGATAAACCCCGCCGTCAGGGTATCCCGCCAGGAAATAAGGCCCGGTATGGTATAAACGGCGGAAATAAAGGTCCGGGGAGGGGCCCAATACCAAGCGGCGTCCGCGTAATCCAGGGCGTCCCGGCGGCTCATCATAATATTCGCGGTTTTTTTATACAACAAACCGGTATAAAACGCCTTCAGGGACAGGAGGCTTTCACCCAGGCTCAGGGAAACGGCGGCCCCGTCAAAAAGACCGTCCGCCACAATTCCCAGGGGGTCGGTATACCTGAATCTGCCGGCCTCCGCAAAGATATCGCTCCGGGGATTCCAGGTAATTTCAAAACGGTCCGCCTCAAAAACCGGCTTCCATTTTTCCAGCTCGTATTTGGCGCTGAAACTTACCGAAAGGTAGAGAAACAGGTTGTTCGGCAGGACAAGAGAGGCCCAGGGGCTGATTTTCGCGCTGTACGCGACATCGACATGGTCTCCCTGGGCGCTGGAATTTTCCGGTTTCAGATTCTGGGATAAAATTCCGCCGAAATCCAGGGAAAACAGGGCGCTCCGGACGAGAAAAATCAGAAAAAGACCTAAAAACAGGGGCTTTTTGTTCATTATTGCCGTTCCTCCCCGTTTTCTGCCGTTGATTTTTCAACCAGATCCATGGTCCGCCCCAAAATCTGGAAAAAATATTCACCCGAAAGGGGCATGGAGGAATCGACCGGTCCCTGGATGATCTGTTTATAGCTAAGTTCCCGGTAGGCGTAACGGGCGGTGGGGAACAGGCGGTAAAACAGGCCCCCCCGCAGGTCAAAAGCTTTCATCAGGAGCAAAGCCACGGCGTCGAGCCGGGCAATATCCCCGGCGGCAACTGTTTTTGGCAGCCAGCCCTTATCCACCGCGGCGCTAAAAGCGCTGTCCGCGGATACATTGGCCGCCAGCGCCTCCGAAGCGGGAAGGATAAACCGGGCGGCCTGGCTGTAGGTCAGGGCCTGGGTTTCCAACAGGGCGTCCATTTCCACCGCGGTTTGGGCATGCAGAGAAAAGGCGGTGAAAAACACGACCGATAACGACAATAAAGAACCCCGCCGCAAGCAGCGGGGTATCTTCGGTCGAGAGGAAAAAGTCCTACGGACTTTTCTCAGTTTATACTGGGTGTCTGCTACCCCGCCTTAGTGGCATAGGAATTGAACCGCCCCAAGGGGCGGGGTATTAGACCCCCCACGAATAAGGAGTATAGCTATGTCGGCTGTTTTTGAACGCCGTTCGGTACGGGACTTTTTACCGAAACCCGTCGAACCGGATAAAATCGAGCGGATCCTCAAGGCCGGATTCGAGGCCCCTTCCGCCCATAACCGGCGGCCCTGGGAATTTATGGTGATTACCGCCCCGGATGACCTGCGGGCCATTGCGGATATGAGCCCCTACGCCAAGATGGCCGTAAAAGCGGCGGCCGCCCTGGCTCCCTGCGTCAATATAAACCGGGGAAATGCCGCGGCCCCGGAAGACACCTGGTGGTGCCAGGATCTGGCGGCGGCCACGGAAAACATGCTCCTTCAAATAACCGAAGAAGGGCTGGGCGGGGTTTGGCTCGGCTGGTATCCGGATAAAACCAGGGTTACGGCCTTTTCCCAACGGTTCGGCCTTCCCCCCCATATTATCCCCTTTTCCGTTATCGCCCTGGGGTATCCCGCGGGGCCGGTACAAAAAGCCGACCGTTTTGACCCGGCCAAAGTCCACTACGGCGTTTACGGAAAACACTCCCGCCTTAATGGGTAACGATAAGCGCGTAAAATACCAGGGGTTCGGAACCGGTGTTTTTGACGCTGTGGGAAGCGCCGTCTCCGGTAATCATCATATCCCCTTTTTTAACCGGGGTGTCGATTCCGTTATCGTTCACCGTACCGGCGCCCTCCAGAAAAATGAAATATTCCGTTTCGTTCATGTGCTGGTGTTTGCCGATAGACGAGCCCGGCGGAAGGATAAATTCCCCCACCAAACGGGCGTTCTTCTGGGTATTGTCCTCTGTTAAATGGGTCAGGGTGAGGGTTCCCTCTCCGTCCCGCATCCGTTCTTTTTGTTCAACCCGCATTTCATTCCGATGGATAACCATATATGCTCCTTATAAAATTGGTAAAGGCCCAAGCCGGGGCCGGCTCGTTTACCTCTATATTCATAGTAAACAAGACGGGCTTGAGATGTCAAACAGTGGTAGTGGGCCTTTGACCGCATATACCGGGCAGGCCTGGGAATTTCCCCTTGCCCGCTACTTGTAGAGTCCGCCTACGGAGACTGCGGCTCCTCCGGCGGGGACTTCCAAAGACGCGGGCAGGGGGACATTCCCAGGCCCGCCCGGTATAAGCGATCAAAGGCCTCACTACCACTGTTTGACATCTCAAGCCCGTCTTGTTTACTATGAATATAGAGGTAACGAGCCGGTCCCGGCTTGGGCCTTTACCAATTTTATAAGGAGCATATATGGTTA
>JAISAN010000197.1 GCA_031266635.1 Treponema sp.
ACATACACCACTGTATTTCCCCGGTTTTCAACCAGCGCCTCCTGGGGGATGGACACCACACGCTGATATATTCGGGTATTGAGCTTTACCCTGGCGAACATTCCCGGATTGATCCTTCGGTCATCGGCAAGAAAACGCAGGGTAACTTTCTTTGTCCGGGAGACGGGATCAACCACCGGAGAGAGCCGGATCAGTTCCGCGATAAACACTTCACCGGGAAACGCCTCAAGCCGTACTTCCGCCCGGAGGCCGGTACGGAGCTGGCCTACTTCCCGTTCCGGTATCAGTGCCTCTATCTCGATGTCCTCCCCTACGGCAATGGTAAAGAGGGCGGCGGCGGTTGAAACGGTGGAACCTTCCACCGCCGGAGTGGTTACCACCACGCCGGAAACCGGGGCGTATACCGGGCTGAGGGAATACACAGACCCGGGCCGGGAAGGATCGATCTCCGCCACGAGCGCCCCCTTTGTTACCCTTGATCCGAGTCCCGTTTTTACGGAAACGAGTTTTCCCGCCGCCTCCGGCACCACTGTTACCTGCTGGGCGCTGACAATATCGCCGTTTATTTCGATGTACGACTGGAGACTGCGGATTTCCGCGTCCGCCGTCCTGACGGTGAATACCGTAGTTGGGCCGCCACCTCCCCGGCCGGGGCCGCCGCCGGGACCGCCCGAACCACCGGCCTGCACATTGCCGGTCTTGCCCGCGAGCAGGGGCGGTATTACCGCCAATCCCACGGCGATTATCAGTACCACAACAATCAACATTGTTTTCTTCATAATAAAAACTCCTCACAGGATGATTAGACTAAACACAAAGAAATATAAATAACCACGAATTCGAATAAGTCGAATAAGAAAGCAAAAAAGGCAACAAAGGATTTTGAGAGAGCTCGATTTCCCTCTTTTCCTTTTCGACTTTGCGGTAAAATTTTCACCCCTTATCTACTCGTACAATGCGCTCACTTTATCGTCCCAAAGGGAACGTTTAATTCCTTTTCCATATCCAATATCGCGGCAATAAGGTTGTACTGTTCCTGCCGCACCCGGTTTTGTGCCTGCAAGAGGCTGTCCCCGGCGTCCCGCAGCCGCTGATAGTCCGCCGCCCCCTGCCGGTAGGCGTCTTCATACAATTCATAGGTGGTCCGGGCCAGTTCGACATTGAGCTTCAGGGCCTCAATTGTTTCCGTACTTGTTTCGATGGTCCGCCGGTACTGGGCGATCCGGCTTTCCTGATTTTGTTTGAATTCTGTTAATTGCATCTGAACCGCGCTGATACTGTCATTCAGATCGTCTATCCGGGTCTTTGCCGTTGACCAGGGAAGGAAGTTGTCGATACTTATTCCAAGGCTTACCGAAAACGATCCGGCGTTGTCTTGCCACGTATCATTGCTGTAGAGGGGGGTGGAATTCCACGAAAGCCTGAGACTCGGTATATACGCTTCGTTTCGGGCGGCCTGCCGTTGTATTCTCAGGGTTTCAATAGATTTCATCAGCAGTGCCGATTCAAGGGATTCAGACCGCGCCGCTTGCGCGATTCCGTTAGCGCCGGTGCCGCCGTCATAATCCAGCGTTCCATTCAGGGTTATGGATCCTTCACCGGGAATACCGAGCAGCGTCTTGAACGCATCAACGGCGTTTTCATAGACAGTCTCCGCGCTGCGCAGTGTGGGTTTCTGGTTTTCCCAATCCACCCGCGCCGAAAGCTCATCCAGTTGGGAAGCCTGGCCGGCGCGGGCAAGGGCGGCGCTTTGCTCATACCGGGCCTGGGCACTCTCAAGGCTCCGGGCGGCCAGGGCCTTGTTGGCGTCCAGAAGGATAAGCTGGTAAAAGAGCTTGCGCACCTGCAACTCCAATTCCTGCCGGGCCTGTTCAAAGGTGAGGGTCCCCGCCTTGTAGTCGGCCCGGGCTTTTTTGATATTTTCAATTGTCGCTGTAGACAGGGTGAGACTTGCCGACGCCTGAAAGCCCGGCGTCCAGACATCCTGCGCCGCCGGAATCGCGCCGGTAACGGACAAGGGATGGCTTACCAGCGCGGAAGCGCCGAAGGATGGAATAAAGACGTTCCAGGAACGGTCAGCGGCGCGCTGTTTTCCGCCCAGATCCAGGGCGCTTCTTTGGAGGCCGAGGTTGTTATCCAGCGCGAGCCGCACCGCTTCGTCAACATCAAGGGATTGTTCGGCGGGCGCTTCCAGCGCGCTTACCCGAACCAGAACATCAAACATTAAGATAAAAAATACTAACTGCCGTTTCATTATGGAAAAAAAGATACCCGCCATGGATCATAAAAACCATTAACAGCAGATTAAAAACGAATAACTTTTGTTATAATTCCCGTTTTTCCTTGCGTGGCTGGGGGTATATCCCCTATACTTTCACCCAAGCAGGTTGGGGAAATGCAGGGAAAAATTCTGATCATAGAAGATGAACGGGAACTGGCAGATCTGGTTTCCTGGTATTTGCAGAAGGACGGGTTTGATCCCCGTACCGCGGAAAGCGCGGAGGAAGGGTTTGCCATTGTGGAGGACTGGAAGCCGGAGCTGATCATTCTGGATATTAACCTCCCCGGTATGGACGGTTTTGAATTTTTGCAAAAGTTCCGGCGTTCCTACAGTACCCCGGTGCTGATCGTTTCCGCCCGGAACAGCGATGAAGATCAGATTAGCGGCCTGGGGGGCGGCGCGGATGAATATATAGCCAAGCCCTTTTCCCCCAAGGTGTTAGTCGCCAGGGTCAGGGCCGTGTTTCGCCGTGTCAGGAATTTTAATGAAAAAGACGGGGCCGGCTTTTTTTGTTTCGGTCAATTTACGCTTGATCACGATGCCCGCACGCTCAAGAAAGAGGGAAAGGAAATCTCCCTTTCCGCGAAGGAATTTGGCTGCCTTGATTTTTTGACCAAACAGCCGGGAAAGATCCTTGACGTGGAAACCATCTATGCCGGTGTTTGGAAAAACAACTACGGCGATCTTACCACCGTGGCGGTGTATATACAGCGGCTGCGGAAGAAGCTGGAAGATGACCCGGCAAACCCGGTCTACATCGAAACCGTGCGCGGCATGGGCTACCGCTTTAACAGCGCGGCTCAAAGGACCGAATCATGAAAATAAAAACCCAGTTTCATCTGCTGATTGCCGGTATTCTCACGGTCCCCCTGCTCCTCATCATCGGGCAGGTTATGTATATCCAATCCTTTCGGGAACAGGAGCAGGCGGAAGTCGCCGTATACGCGGACCTTGCCGCCCTCCTGGATGAGAGCCTGTCTTTTGAAGACCGGGAAGCGTTTTCCCATTTTATCAGCCGGGTCAGCAAGTTTGGGAATATCGCGGTGTTTCGTGAAGACCTGTTCGTCCTCTATTCCACCATTCCCGAATTTACCGCCGGCGCATATGGGTCAGGGGCGCGTATTACCGAACTGTTTGAACGGAAAGACAGCCGCTACACCTACACGCTGGAAGCGCCCGGCTGGATGAACAACAGCGGATACATTCTTATCCGAAGGGAACCGCCTGCCCCGCAGACTCGCGGCAACGGTTTACCCGTTGATCCTCCCTTCAGGCGCTTCCTGTTTCTTCCCCTGTTTATGCTGCTCGGTTTTTTTCTGCTGCTGATACTCTTTGCGATAAGCATGTCCCTGATCATCGCCCGGTCCATTACCAAATCCGTTACGGTGCTTGAGAACGCCACCCGGCGTATCGCGGCGGGGGAACTGGATCTGACGGTTGATGTTCACGGCAGCAACGAGATAACTTCCCTTACCAACAACCTCAACAAAATGCGGAACATCCTAAAGGAAGAAGAACGGCGGAGAAGCCGTTTTATTATGGGCGTAACCCATGACCTCAAAACCCCACTGGCCCTTATCAAGGCGTATGCCGAGGCGATTGAAGACGGCATCACCGAAGACCCCGTTACCCATACCGGCGCCGTGGAGATTATCACCGCCAAGGCGGATCAGCTTGAGGGTATGATCAACGACCTTCTCGATTTTGTGCACATGGATTCAAGCGAATGGCGCGGCCGTTTACAGCCGGTAAACATTACCGCGTTTTTGCGGGCCAGCGCAAAGATTTTTTCACTGGACGCCGAATTGCTCCGCCACGAATTCCGGTCCGAGGTCCTATTGCCTGAAAACCTCTCCGTTCCCATGGACGAAAGCCTTGTGCTCAGGGCTCTTGAAAACCTGGTAACCAACGCCATCCGGTATACTCCTGACGGTTCGGCTATTAACCTTTGCGCCGTTCTTGAAGGAACGGTTATACAACTCACCGTAAAAGACAACGGCCCCGGCATTACCAAGGCCGATCTTCCCTATATATTCGATATGTTTTACCGGAGTACAGGCTCCCGCCGGGAACAGGGCATGGGCCTTGGCCTTGCCGTGGTAAAATGGGTGGTAGATTCTCATGGCTGGAAAATTACCGCGGAACCGGATACCGGCGGCGCCTGTTTCAGGGTTGCCATTCCCCTTGGTTCGCATTGAGGGGTTTCATACCTTGTGTGAATAATTCCTGAATATGCCCGGCCATGTAACGCTTGCCGCGCGTTAAAGCGTCAGGCCCCCGATATAGTCCTCGTAGGTCTTCTGGGCTTCCTGGGCTTTTTGCTCCGCCGCTTCCAGACCGGCGGCGAGAGTGTCGAGGTCGGCGTCCAGTTGAACCAGCCGCCTGAGGTATTCCTGGCCCTGGGGGCTCTGGCCGCCCGCGGCCTCCAGGTTCCGCCGGATCCGGTCCTGTTCCGAGACCAGAAACTCCCGGCGGCTCCGCGCCGTGCCCAGGGCGGTTTGGGCATCGTCCGCTTCCTGTTTGAGGTCCAGTGCCCGCTGCAGGGCGGCGCGGACGGGGGGCGGTATCTCCTGATTGGCCGCGTAGCTGATAAAGGTTTCGGGCCGCTGCTGGATCAGGCTTATCCGTTCTGCCAGGGGCCGTTCTTCCCGGACGGTAAGGGCCAGTTCCCCCCCGGCGGGGAGGGACTGTACAAAACGGTAGGCTGACGCGGTCTTTTCGGCGGGGCTTGCCGGTTCAACCAGTTCTGTCCCGGCGGTAACGGGGTGTTCGATGAGCACCTGCTTCGCTTCTCCGGCGGTGTTTTTCAGGGTGTAGGTTTTGGTATAGACCTGCTTCCGGCTGATGGTCATAAAGCCCCCGCCGACGGATACGGCGGCCACCACGCGGCTCCCCGATTCGGCGGCGCTGGCGGTAACGGAAAGATCTTCCCCCCAGGAGATGAGCCGTTTTTCCCCCTGGTTAAAAAATTCGATGAGCGCGTCCCCCGCATAGGCGCCGCCGTCATACACCGTGATGGGCCCCGCGGGGAGCCGCATCCCCGTGGCATTGGTCAATTCGGCCCCCAGATAGGGATGGACGGTTTTTCCCGATGCCCGCCCGCCTGAGAGGATCAAAAGTTTTTTCGCGGCGATGGTTCCTTCCACCAGGGGCAGCATGGCGCTTTGCTGGCGGTTCAGGGTGACGGGTTTTTTGACGGTAAAGGCAAATTGATCCCCCAGCGAAGCGGCCCGGGCGGTATCCACCGTTCCCCCGGCCAGGGCCTGATCCGGTTCATCCAGTGTATTTTTCGCTCTGTAGGAATTGCGAAACATGACGGAGGGGGCCGGCGCTGCCGGGGCCGCGGATTCCGCCGCCATGTCCGCGTATCCCGAACCTTCCCAGGTCTCCGCCTCGGCGGCGCCGGCAATGGCCAGGGGCAGGGTAGGGCGGTTCACATAATACGGGGGGTAGAGGCTCTGGATGAAGGAGACCGGCCGCCCGGTAACGAGGGAGAGTTCCACATCCTGCCAGTCCGCGCCGCCGTCGTTGTCCACAATGGCCCAGCCCTGCAGCAGGGCCTCCGCCTGGGGACTTGCCGGGGAAGTCCGGGAGAGGTCCAGCCGGTAGGATACCTTCCACACCGGGGCGGGAATCACGTAGCTCACCGAGACCGGGCGGCTGCCGTTTCCGGGAAGGGAGATGGTCAGATCCCGGTACAGGGAATTCCGGGAAGCGGCGATAAGATCCAGCGCCCGGCCCAGATCCGCCGCGATGCGGGGATTGGTAAAACGGAGGGAATCGATCTCCCGCAGATTGATGCTCCTGATTCCCCCGGCGCTGAACAGGGAAAGCCAGGGCTCCGCCGGAGCTTCCCCTCCCGGCGTCCGGTACTCCAGGGCGGCGATCCTGCCGGTAATGGGGCCGGGGGCGGAGACTTCCACTTCTTCCCCCCGGAGCTTTGAGAGGATTTCCGCCATGCCGGGATTGCCGGAAAGGTCGATGCTGAGGCTCCGCAGGGTTTCCCAGAGGATCTGTTCCGAGGGGTAGTGTATTGCCGGGGAAGACGAGGCGGGATCATGCACCGTCAGGGATTTTAGGGCATCGTTTACCGCGCCAATTTTGAAGGGAAACTTCAGGGCCGCGGGGCCCTGGAGGGTTCCCGAATGTTCAAAGAAGGCGACCCCGGAGGAATAGACGGTGATTTTGCGGAGGGGGATGGTGTCCTGAATCCCGTCATCGGTAGATTGGGCGCTGAGGTGCGCCCCGGCGAAAAAGGCGGCGATACAAACCAAAAAAAAGGACCGGCGAACTATATTCATAATTTCTCCTTTTTATATGAAAGTTGTTCGGAAATCAGCCGCCTAAAGAACCTGCCGGTGTTCCAGCTTAAGGGTTTTGGTGGGTTCATCGCAGACTTCCGGGGGGCCGAAGTACTGAATGGCTCCGGGAAAGAGAAAGCTGGTTTTTACCGCCCACATATCCCGCCCCGCGTCAAAGGCCTTGAACGGTTCGCCCTCAAGTTCCACCAGGGCTTTTTTGATCACCGGCTTTTTGGCGCCGTGGCGCTGTTCCATGTTCATCATCATGGTGAGGGGAACGCCTCCGGCTGTCCACTGATCCGCCGGAGCGGTGATGTTCCTGACGCTGGAAAGATAACCCGTCAGCCCCGACGCGATGAGGACAAAGGCGGCAAAGCCGAGGCTGTAACAATAGTCGGTGTCGAAATTGGACGGGAAGGCGCAGCGGCCTTCATACCCGAAGAAGTGCCCCAGTGCGCTGAATTTTCCTTTATAGAGGCCCGCGCTTTTCATGGCGGCGAGTTTTTTTTCCGTCATGCCGATCAGCAGTTTTTCCGTCTCAATCCGGGAGACCTGCACGTTGCCGTGGGGGTCCCGGTCCATCAGGAGTTCCCGGGCAATTTCCGGGGGCAGGCTTTGGAGGAGTTTGTAGGAAGGTTCGGAGATCCGGCGGCTGAGCCAGTAGATCTGATCGATGAAGGAACTGATCCGGGAAAATTCTTCCGTGTCTTCCGCCATAGCGTCGTTCAGTTCCTGGATCAGCTGTTTCATCTCCGGGATAAATTCCACCAGCCCTTCGGGGATGAGGATCACGCCGAAGTTTTCATTGTTTTCCGCCCGCCGGACCACGGAAGCGCAGATCTGATCCACTACCTGATCCAGCGAAAGCCCCTTAGCCTCTACCTCCTCGGAAATGAGGCAGATGTTTGGCTGGGTCTGGAGGGCGCACTCCAGGGCGATATGGCTGGCCGCCCGGCCCATGAGCTTGATAAAGTGCCAGTATTTTTTCGCGCTGTTGGCGTCCCGTTCGATATTACCGATGAGTTCGCTGTAGGTTTTGCAGGCCGTGTCAAAGCCGAACGAGGTTTCGATATATTCGTTTTTCAAATCGCCGTCAATCGTTTTGGGGCAGCCGATAACCTGAATGCCCGCCTCGCGGTTCTCGAAATATTCTGCCAGCAGCGCCGCGTTGGTATTGGAGTCGTCCCCGCCGATGATCACCACCGCGTCAAGGCCCAGTTTTTTTGCCGTTTCCAGGGAAGCGGCGAATTGCTCCGGGGTTTCGATTTTTGTCCGCCCCGAACCGATGATGTCGAAACCCCCGGTGTTCCGGTATTCATTGATAATGGC
>JAISAN010000009.1 GCA_031266635.1 Treponema sp.
CCTGACCAGGACAACCCCCGGCAGGGCGGCGGCCCGGGCCAGGTACTCCCCGGTCTCATCATCGCTGCCGTCGTCTACCAGGATAATGGGAAGCCCCAGGGAGGAGAGTTTTTCCGTCAAGGGCAGCGCGGTTTTGCCGTGGTTGTAAACCGGCATCAGCAGTCCCTGGTTCAAGACACTTTCCCCAGAATAAAGGTTCCGGCGGAATAGAGGGTTCCGCCGCCAGACTCCGTCATCTTGAACGACAGGATCCCCTCATCCGGGGTATGCCGCAATTCCAGCAGCACCACCGCGCCGGGACGGATGGGGGCGGAAAATTTTATACGCCCCGCCCTGGATACATAGAGGGAAGTACCGAAATACCGGGCCGCCGTCCTCAGGGCGATTTCAAACTGGGCGACGCCAGGGAGCAGGGGACAGCTTGGGAAGTGCCCCTCGAAGTACCCGCAGTCCGGAGGGAAGAACAGTTCCACTACAACGACGCCGCTTGAGTTTTCCACTTCCCGGCGCAGGACAACACCCTGGGGTAGAAAGACTGCCGGTTCTTTCCTAATCTCCTCCGGCGGAATGGAGGCAAAGAGGGCCTCGACTTCGGCTTTCTTCTTTTTTCCCTGCCTGTCCAGGGGCAGGGCCTGGAGGTAACGCCACTTTTTGGGCAGCACCACCCCCTCAAAGTACTGTTCAAGATATTCCCGGAAGTAACGGTTTATCCGGCGTTTTTCGCAATCCCGGAATTTTTCTTTCCCCTTGACATTCAGCACCAGCGCCGCGGCCAGATACTGCCGTCTGCCGCTGAGGGCTATGACGCAGACATCGGAGAGGAGCCCCGACGAAAGAAGCCGGTTTTCCACCTCGGGCAGGGAGATCCGCTTTTCCTCTATTTTGACGATTGAGTCCGCCCGGCCCCGGAGAAAGAAACGGCCGTCCTCAAGGATATCCACCAGATCGCCTGTGACGAATTCCGCCGGGTCCCGGATATAGGGAGACTGTATGACCAGGCATCCTTCTTCATTTTTGCGAATCTTCACATCATCAAAGGGAATCCATTCCGGGCCGTCCTTTGAGCGCCGCCAGGCGATGCCGCTGGTCTCGGTACTGCCATAAATCTCCACCGGCCAGAAGCCGAAAAGCTCCCCGGTCATCTCCGCAACCTGCCGGGGCAGGACTCCCCCGGAGGTAAAAATCCAGGGGTTTTTGAGGCGGAACGCCCCGGCGCTTCCCCCTTCCACGGCCCGTTTTAAAAAGGCGGGCACGGTAATGATCATACAGGAATCATTGACGAGGGTTTCAAATTCCTCGGGATGCTCGATTCGGCGGCGGCGGAAGGGAACCCCCGCTGTAAAGGGCAGCAAAATGGAAAAAAGCAGACCGTAGATGTGGTGCTGGCTTACGGTGGAACAGAACTTCCGGGGGATAATTTCCTCCCCCCATTTGGAAAGGGCAAAGGCGTTGTCATTTTCAAATTCCCGCAGCCGCTGACGCACCGCCTTCGGCGTCCCGGTGGTTCCCGAGGTATATATCAGGATGACCGTCTCATCGGCGTTGATCGCCGGAACATCCCCTCCGGGGGTCCCCACCCCTTCGGCAATTCCCGCCTCTCCGGCGGCCTTCGTCAGCAGGGACGGAATGTGGAGGCTGTCTTCAAACCCTTCCTGATCCGTGATAAACGCCGCCCCGTCCCGGCGAATCTCCGCGAGGTACAGGGGGGATATATTCGCCGTAAGGCGGATCTCCCGGCCGCATTGGAGCAGGGCCGTAAAGGCCGCGAGAAAATACCAGCAGTCCTCGCAGTGAAGCACCCAAGGGGTATTGCCTTTTGCGTTTATGGCGGACCGCAGGGCCGCCGTATCGTCAAGAAAATCCCCCCAGGTTTTATAAATCCCCTGTTCGTAACTTCCCTCGTAGCAGAGGACCGCGTTTCCGGGGCGGGAGGCGGGAGAAAGCCGGGAAAGGGGAACGGCCCTGGGCATGTTCCTATTCACCCTCCTTCGGATGAGGAACTCTCCGGCAAAAAGGATGCCCATAAGGGTGTAGGAAATACCGCCGTTGTAGATCGACCAGGCAGCGCTAGAACCGGAAAAAACCGTGATCAGGGCTATCCCGCCGTTCAGAATAAAAAAGCCGCACCAGATCAGGGTCACCTTCCGGCAATAAGCCTGTACCCGCCCCTCCCGCAGGGAACCTTTTATGGACTTGTCCTGCAGCAGGGCAAAGCGGAAGATCATGGAGGGCGGGGAAAACAGAGTAGTACCGAAAAGGCACAGCAGGCCGAGACTTAACAGAACCGGGTAGAGTTTCAAAAAAAAAGGCGAATTAGTTAAAAAACCCAGGATCCCGCCGGCGCTCAATAAAATGGCGCCGCCCAAGGTAAACATTGGACGCGAAGAATTTTTTTCCTTTTTTTTTTGAAAAGCGGCGCTCAGAAAATACAGAATCCCGGCCAAAATAACAAAAAGGGCGAAGAAGCGCAGGGGAATATTCAACACCACCAGACAGAAAAAAACCAGTACGGGATAGGCTGCGGCGACTATATAGAAGAGGAGCCTCATGAGGCATAATCCCCGCTCCGCGCCGTTTCTACCAAAGGAAAGAGGACATCCACCACATCCCAAACGGTGCGGACATTTTTGAAAAGGGACGGTTCAATCTTACCGGCGATATAAGGTTTCATTTTGACGATGAGTTCTACCGCATCTATGGAATCCAGGTCCAGTTCCGCAAACAGTGACGTACCGGGACTTACCTTGTCTGGAGAAAGCGCAAATTCCTGAACAAGAATATCCTTTATTTTTATAAAAAGTTCGTCCTTTGTCATTGGTTGTTTTCCCTAATTACCGTCATTTCTGTATTGATATATGCCGCCAGGGCGTCTACCGAGGCAAAATGTTTGCGATTGTCCGCGTTTTCAGCGGAAAATTTAATCCCAAAGTTCTTTTTTAAGGCCACTCCCAGTTCCAGGGCATCAATAGAATCAAGTCCCAAACCAGCCCCGAAAATAGGCTCCGAGTCGATAATATTCTCAGGCTTCATATCCTCAAGTTCCAGGACGCTGATAATCAACTCCTTTATCTGATGTTTGAGTTTTTCCATAAAAACCTCTACTCCCTGCCGATCCATACTGGTTTAGTTAAGAAGGTATTATAATTTATTTTATCCCGGTTTCGCAAGTACCCGGCAAAATACTTGACACTAATTTTCCTGAACAAGCATAATAAAAACCGTAAATTCATGACAGCCAGGTTCTTATGGGGAGGATTTCTTTTATGAGGAAAAAGATCTTTTTGGGTTTCGCGGTTCTTCTGATTTCCGTCTATGGTTTTGGGCAGGATTTTAGCCCGGCCAAGCCGAATGTTGTTTTCAGTTCCCCGGGCAACGGGGAATTCTATGTGGACAAACAGATTTTTCTCAACACGGCGGTCCGGGCCATCATGGAATATTTCCGCCGTTATAAACCGGAAGCCCAGATAGTCTCGGAAAACAGGGGGCAAGGAACCGTATCTTATGGCAGGTATCCGGTCACCATCTATGTGGATATTCCGGAGAACAACAAATATACCATCAGTATCGAATCCACAGTGAGACAGGCGTATATCGACAAGTGGATTGCGAATATCGAAAAGAAGATTGCAAATTATCTACGCTGATTTATATGATTGATTATACCGCCGATTCCATCCGCGCCGTGGACGCCAAGTACGAGGCCCAAAAGATCGCTTTTTCTCCCCTGGCCTTTCAGGCGGTCCGGGCCATGCTGGATCTCGGCGTCCTGCGCGGCGTCGGCGACGCCGGGGAAAGGGGACTGAGCCGGGGGGAAATAGCCCAAAAAGCGCGGATTTCGGAATACGGCGCCGGGGTGCTTGCCGAAATGGGGCTGGGGCTGCGACTGCTCCGCCGGGCCGCTTCTTCGGGGAAAGCCGGAGGGGAGGAGCGTTTTACCCTGGGGAAAACAGGCTGGTTCTTTCTGGAAGATGAGATGACCGGGGTAAATTTTAATTTTGTAAACGATGTCTGTTACCGGGGAGCCTGGGAGCTGGGGGCCTCCCTGCGGGAGGGAAGGCCCGCGGGGCTTTCCGTATTCGGCGGCGAATGGAAAACTATCTACGAAGCCCTCTCCTCGCTGCCGGAGGGGGTAAAAAAAAGCTGGTTTGACTTTGATCATTTTTATTCGGACATCGCTTTTCCCGAAGCCCTGCCCCTGGTCTTCGCCTCCGGGCCGAAATCCATTGTCGACATCGGGGGCAATACCGCGAAATGGGCTATAGCCTGCTGTACCTACAACCCGGAGGTTTCCCTTACCATCGTGGATCTTCCCGGCCAGACCGCCCTGGCGGAAAAGAACGCCGCCGCCGCAGGTTTCGCGGATCGCATCAAAATGTATCCCGGCAATGTCCTGGACAGGGACCTGGCTTTTCCTTCCGGTGCGGACGCCCTGTGGATGAGCCAGTTCCTGGACTGTTTCTCCCTGGAACAGATAAGCGGTATCGCGGAAAAGGCCGCCGCCGCCGCGGGGCCGGAAACCGACGTGTTTGTCCTGGAGCCTCTCTGGGATATGCAACGTTTTGAGGCTTCCTCCTATTCCCTCCAGGCAATCTCCCTTTACTTTACCTGTATGGCCAACGGGTGCAGCAAGATGTACCGGTATGGCGAATTAAAGGAGGCCATAGAGAAGGGCGGCCTTGTTCTGGCCGAAGCCCACCACAATCTGGGCAGCAACGCCTATTCCCTGCTGCGGTTCAGGAAACGGCCCGGATGAGGTCCCTCTATATCCAGCGGTTTTCAGCCTGGGCGCCGGGCGTTGAGGGGGAAGCCCAATGGAAGGAGTGGGCCGCGGGAACACGGGAGATTTCCGGGACCGGGGAAAACCCCCCGCTGGATTTTCTCCCGCCCCTTTTTTACCGGCGCCTGAGCCAGCTTACCAGGATGACCATAAAAACGGTTCACGGCCTTATGCCCCTGGGGGAAGAGACCAGGCTGGTCTTTGTGTCCCTGCGGGGGGAGATCGCCGCCCAGTACCGGATCAACCGATCCCTTATTGAGGAGGGGGAGATTAAACCCGCCCTTTTTTCCCTTTCCGTGTTCAATACCCCGCCGGCCCAAACTTCCATCGCCCTGGGGCTTAAGGCGGGATACACGGCGCTTTATCCCGCCGGTTTCCGGGAGGGACTGCTCGCCGCGGCGGCGCC
>JAISAN010000060.1 GCA_031266635.1 Treponema sp.
CAGTTGGGGATTGAATGTTTTAACCGGTTCCGCTTTCTGCCGGAGCATGTCATTACCCAGGGTGATGATATCCATATCCGTAATAATACCGGGCTTTGGTTAATGCTTCAACAGTAGCATATACCAGCAATTCCAAATTTAACTATTCCAGAACCGAAAAGAGACTTGATAAATATAACGGGGGTCCCGGCGGTTTTTTACCCGTTCAGAATATCCTTCAGGATATGCAGGCCCTCATCTATTTCAGCGCCGCTGATCGTGTAGGGGGGGAGGAGGCGCAGGGTTTTGGGCCCGGCGGAAAGGAGCAGGAGGCCCGGCCGGCCGGAACCTGCCCGGTTTATGGCGGCTTCGAGGATCGGCCATGCGTCGGCTTTTATATCAATACCGAGCATAAGCCCCCGGCCCCGGATATTCTCGATTTTGGCGTGGTTCCAGGACTTGATCGTGGAAATGATCCGCTCCCCTTTTTGGCTGATTTCCCGCAAAAAAGCAGGGTCGCTGACGGTTTTGAGAATCACAAGCCCTGCTGCGGCGGCCAGGGGATTCCCGCCAAAGGTACTGCCGTGATCGCCCGACTCAAAAACATCCATCACCTTTTCCCCGGCAAGGACGGCTCCCGCGGGAACGCCGCCGCAGAGCCCCTTGGCCAGGGTAACTATGTCGGCCTTAAGGGGCCGGCCATCGGCAAGCCGGTATTGCTCAAAGGCGAGGAATGTTCCGGTCCGGCCCATACCGCACTGGATTTCGTCAAACATGAGGAGAATATCCCGCTCCGCGCAGAGCCGGGCCGCCGCTTCAATATACTCCTGTGTCTGGGGGATGATGCCGCTTTCCCCCTGGACGGCTTCAATAAGGAGGCCCGCCACCGCCGATTGGTCCAGGGCCTTATCCAGGGCTTCAATGTCGCCGCCGGGGATAAACGAGAACCCTTCGGTAAAGGGGCCGAAGTCCCGGTGGAATTTTTCCTGCCCTGTGGCGGAAAGGGTGGTGATGGTTCTGCCGTGAAAGCTCCCCCGGAGGCTTACGATCCGGTGTCTGCCGGGGCCGTATTTTTTCAGGGAATACTTCCGGGCGATTTTGCAGGCCCCTTCATTGGCCTCCGCCCCGGAATTGGCGAGAAAGAGTTTTTTCATGCCCCCTGCGGCGCAGGCTTCCACCAATTTTTCCGCAAAGGCCGCGGATACATCACTCTGGTAATAATTGCAGACATGACTGAATTTTGCCGCCTGCTCCGCTATGGCCCTGACCAGGGGCGGATATGCGTGCCCCAGGCAATTCACCGCGATCCCGGAACTGAAATCCAGGTATTTTTTTCCGTTAATGTCAAAAAGCCAGGTTCCTTCGCCTTTGGCAAAAGTTACCGGCAGCCGGTGGTATGTATTCATAAACACATCGATCATACTGAATCCTCCGCCGCCGCAGATGACGGCCCATCTTGAACAATCATGGTACCGATTCCCTCATCGGTAAAAAGCTCAATCAGCAATGCGTGGGGAAGCCGGCCGTCAATAATATGGGCCTTTTTTACCCCGCCATCCATCGCAAGACAGCAGCAGTCCACTTTGGGGATCATCCCCCTGCTCACCACGCCGTTTTTTTTCAGATCTTCCAGTTCGGAACGGGAAGCGGCCTTGATGAGGGAGTCGGGGTTTTGTACATCCCGGAGGATTCCCCGAACATCGGTCATAAGGAGGAGCTTCTCCGCGCCCATAGCGGCGGCAATCCGGGCCGCGGCGGTATCGGCGTTTACATTGAGGGCCCGGCCCATATCCTCCTCAAGGCCATAGGCCACGGAAGACACCACCGGGACAAAGCCCGAATCGAGAATGGAATTCAGCAGCGAAACATCCACGCCGCTTATCTCCCCTACCAGTCCCAAATCTTCCCCCTGGATCCGGCGCGCTTTGAGCATGGCCCCGTCAATACCGCAGAGGCCGATGGCCCGGCCCCCGGCCTGTTGTATAAGAGCCGTAATATTCTTGTTCACCTTGCCGCAGAGAACCATCTGAACGATCTCCATAGTTTCCTCATCGGTATAACGGAGCCCCCGGACAAAACGGCTTTCTTTTCCCACCGCGTTGAGCATAGCCTCTATTTCCGGGCCGCCGCCGTGGACCAGGACCGTCCGGATTCCCGCGCAGGCCATGAGGATCACATCCTGGATCACCGCCGCCTTAAGCTCTTCGTTGATCATGGCGTTGCCGCCGTATTTGACCACCATAGTTTTACCCCGGTGGCGCTGGATATAGGGCAGGGCATGAACCAGCGCCTCCGCCCTGTCGTGGTTTGTATTAGTTGCCGCACCGCTCACCATAACCTCCCTAAGAACGGTAATCCCCGTTTATTTTGACATAATCATAGCTCAGATCGCAGCCCCAAACCGTCGCGGTCCCCGTACCGGCGGCGCGGTCCGCCCCCGCCGCTGACCCCGGCGCCCCCAGACAAATAATTATTTCAATCTCGTCCTGGGATAAAATCCGTTTTGCCGTATCTTCGGAAAAAGGAAGCGAAACGCCCCCCCGGCATACGGCAATTTCCCCGGCGGCGCTTTTGAACCAGAGGTCCGTGGTATCGGGATTAAACTCAGGCCCCGCATAGCCCAGGGCGCAGAGAATCCGGCCCCAGTTGGCGTCGGCGCCGAAACAGGCGGCCTTTACCAGGCTTGAAGACGCCACGGATTTTGCCAGCACACAGGCGCTGTCCTCATCCGCGGCCCCCGATACGGTAACACTTACCAGTCGGGAAGCCCCCTCCCCGTCACGGGCCATTGCCCGGGCCAGTTTGACGCAGAGTTTTTCCAGGGCTTCCGCGAAAAGCTCATACGCGGCATCGTCTTGGATTACCGGTTCATTTCCCGACGCGCCGTTGGCCATCAGGATAATCGTATCATTGGTAGAGGTATCCCCGTCTACCGTAACCCGGTTAAAGGAACGTTTTACCGCCCGCCGCAGGGCCAGATCCAGCAGCGGCGGGGCAAGGGCCGCGTCGGTGGTAACAAAACAGAGCATGGTTGCCATATTGGGGTGAATCATCCCTGAACCTTTTGCCATAGCTCCGATCCGTACCGGGACGCCTCCCAGATCGAATTCCAGGGCTCCTTCTTTTTCCCGGGTATCGGTGGTCATAATTGCCTCCAGCGCCGCGGTATGGCCGGCCTCATCCCTGCGGAGGCTTTCCACCAGCGCCCCCATGCCTTCCGCTATCACCCCGATGGGCAGGGGTACACCGATGACCCCGGTTGAGGCCACCGCCACATCGGCGGCTTTTAGCTCAGCGCCCTTCCGGGACAACTCCGCCGCCGCAAGCTCCGCCATACGCCGGGCCGCAAAGAGCCCCGTTTCTCCGGTACAGGCGTTGGCGTTCCCCGAATTGGCGATAAGGGCCCGGATTTTTCCCCCTGCCAGATTTTCCCGGCTTACCAGTACGCTGGCGGCCTGAACCCGGTTACTGGTAAACATTGCCGCCGCCGCGCAGGGTTTTTCCGAATAGATAAGCCCCAAATCCCGTTTCCGGGAACTGGCCTTAATACCGCACCAGACCCCCCCGGCGCTGAAACCTTTCGGGGCGCATACCCCCCCTGATATTTCCTTCATCCGCCGCTCCTAAAATGACGCGGGAACCGCCTGTAAACCCGCGGCCTCATTAAAACCAAAAATGATATTCATGTTCTGGACCGCCTGCCCCGCCGCCCCTTTAATCATATTATCAAGCGCGCTGACCACAATGAGGGTCGTCCCCCCAGGGTCCAGATGTACCGAAATATCACAGAAGTTGGAGAACCGCACCCGGTTTGTAGCGGCAATAAACCCTGGGGGAAGAACCCGCACAAAAGGCTCATCCCGGTAAAAATCCGCGTACAAGTCCCGGATTTCCCCTTTTTTTTCCTCAATTTCCTTCGAGGGGGGCCGGACCGCGGCGCCGGAAGTTCCGCCCGTACTCTGCCAGGAACCGGTCAGGGGTATATAAATGGTACTGAGGATGCCCCGGTTCATGGGAACCAAATGGGGGGTAAAAATCACCGCAGGCCCGGAAGCGCCGGCCCCGGAAGCGCTCATGGCGGCAAAATTCCGGTTAATCTCCGGGGTATGCCGGTGGCAGCCCACCTTGTAGGGGGCCGTTGAGTCGGCACATTCAGGATAGTGAAAAGACCGGCTGGGCTCCCGGCCGCCGCCAGTTACCCCGGAAGCGGAATCCACAATGATGGTTCCCGGCCCGGCAAGCCCCTTTGCCAGGGCGGGGAAAGCGCCCAGAGAGGCCCCGGTGGGATAACAGCCAGGGTTCCCGATAATTACCTTCTTCCCCAAACCAAGCTTCCGGATCCGGTCCCGGTTCAGTTCCGGAAGCCCGTAGACCGACCATTTTCGCAGTTCGGGAAACATATAGGGTTTGCCGTACCACGCGGTAAAAACCGCCTCATCATCATCAAAACGGTAATCGGCGGAAAGGTCGATAAAGGGAATTCCCCGCTCCAGGGCGGTCCTGGCGTAAGGCTCTCCAACTCCGTGGGGCAGGGCCGCGAAAACCACATCCGCCCCCGCGGCCGCGTCTTCGGGCTTTACCAGCGCGGCGGATATTTTCCCCAAAAAGTTCGGGTATATATGTTCAATCCGCTCCCCTTCAAAACTCACCGAAGCGAGGATCAGGGCGTCAATTTCAGGATGCCCGGAAAGGAGCCGTACTGTTTCGGCGCCGGCGTATCCGGCCGCGCCAATCACACCCGCGATCATAAAAACCTCCACCGGAGAAAACCCGGTTTTTCTGCTAAAATGAAGAACCCCGCCCTTAGTGCTGCGTAAGCAACTACTTTGCCGCGGGGTATTAAACCCTCGCCACGAATCAAGGCAACTCTTCCAAAACCTCAGGTTTTGGAACAACTGCTATTCAAAATAGCTTATTTTGGTATCTCTTTATAGGGGCGCGGGTCAACGGCGGCGGGACAGGATTGAAAAAACAACAGGACTTTGAAACCGGTTCATAATATAAATTTCCATAATTCCAGATTTGCATAATTATTAATTTTTGTCAATATTTTTTCGCGATTTTCCCGGATTGCCCGACAAGAAAGCGGGTTTTCGGAATATTTATACATTCCCCGGAAGACCGGGGTGGGGAAGTATATCGCCTGCAGAGTATTTTCGGCTGCCCCCGAAACAAAGGGAGAATCCGGGCCGCTTGTTTTTTATCGTCCCGGAGTAGTATAGTTTTAATATGAAGTGTTTTCCCTTACCACGATATATGACGGCGCTTGTCCTGGGGGCGGTTTTTCTGGTCTCCGCCTGCCAAAGCGGCCCTCTGGAGATTTCCCCGGATCTTTCCCCCGCGGAACTGATTCAGCGGGCCCAGGAGGCGTCAGACAAAAACCGCTACAACATGGCCCTTCAATATTACCAGGCGATTCTTGATCGGTATGCCGGAAATTTTGATCTGATCTGTACCGCGGAATATGAAATCGCCTTTATCCATTACAAGCAGAAAAAATACGAAACCGCCCGGCAGGAATTCAACAATCTGCTTGAGCGGTACAATACTCCCGACGAGGAATTGCTGCCCCAGCAGTTCAAAAAACTTGCCCGGATCGTCCTGGAACAGATAACGGAAAAAGAAAAACCCCGGCGGTTTTTCCCCAAAAAGACCTCCTGAGCGCGGGTCTCCTCCGGGCGCACGGCGGCGCCCTACTGGGGCAGTATAATCGCATGGACCGTAATACCCCGTTCTTCTACCGCGGCATTTACCATTTCTTTTGAAATGTCTCCCTGCTGCCGCGGATGGGGGGGCGCATCGCCAATCAGGATGATGAGTTTGGCATCCGCTTCCCAGGTAAATTGCACCGCGGCCTCGTAGAGGGCCTCGTATACCGCCTCGGGAATATCCCGGCCGCCGCTTACCCGGACGGCGTTCAGGGTCTGCTGGAACCGGCTAAAATTACCGGTAAAGGGAATAACCCGGTTCAGGTACTCGTCAAAATAATCTTTGTAGAGAACCATGCCGATCCGGAAGGCGGAAAAATCTTTGATAATATCCTGTAACATGGGAATAAGCGATTTACGGACCTCATCAATATCATTCCGCATACTGGAGGTGGTATCCAGACAAAGCACGATGTCGACGGTTTTCCCCTTTTCTTTTTCTAAAACGCCCTTAATCTGTTCCACCAGATCATCGGGGCCGGTAGAATAAATCATATCCCCCTTGCCGGAAGAGCTGATCTCCGCAAAGGCCTCCACCGTATCGGGCATATAATTTTCAGCGGGGGGGCCCTCCAGGGGCCGCTGGCTTACCCGGAGGACAAAGGGATTATCCAAAAAACCGCCCCGGTAATCGCCGTAGGGCAGACTGAAAGCCCGGATATTAAAATAAGTCCCGTCCACTACATACACTTCCCCATGACGGGTATTCGGATAGCCATAGTTGAGGATATAGGGAATATAAATATGAAAAGCCTGCCCCAGCTCAGGATGAAGTTCCGGCGTGGAATCAATGAGGGAATAAATGCGGTTTCCCGGAGGAATGGGCGCCCCGTTGAGTATACGGGTCTCGCTGCCGTTTACCGCGTTCCATTCAGGCGCCCGGTATGCGTAATTATCCTCCCGGAAGCCGGGCTCCCGGGTTGATTCAGTGAGGAGAACTGAGGAAATTCCCGGCTTTTTCCGGATAAACAGGTGAAATCCTCCGTCGATCCGCTGTTCAACACGCAGGTCTCCGGGGCCGATGGAAAGATCCTGGGGCCAAACCTGCAAGGCCAGGAAGCACAACAATGCCGGACCAATGAAAAAACCTTTACCCATACCCTCCATTATCGGAAAAAAAATACGGGAACACAAATTAACCGGAATTTACCACCGTACTTTGCGAACAAAAAAATTTCAGCTATACTAATTAGTGTCTGTCCGCAAAGCGCGAACCTTCGGTTCGAGGTTACTTTGCGGACAGATACTAAAAATTTTATGAGATCACCAAAAGAACTGGTACTGGACAACAAAATTATCGAGACTCTGAATGCCCTGATCCTGCCGGGCACGGCCGTCAGGGCGGTTAAACTCCTCATGGAGGATGATGAAATTCAGGCCCTCCAGGAATACGCCAACACGGTGTCGATTAAGCGGCTGGGTTACAACGATCATGGCCCGGTTCACATGCGGACGGTCGCCCTGAACGCGATTATTATGATGGGGCTGCTTCGGCAGGCGGGGATACCAACAAGCCTGGAAACCGAAGAATGCGGCAGCTTCGAGGACAGCCTCACCGCGGTTCTTATTGCCGCAATCCTCCACGACCTCGGGATGAGCGTGGGCAGGCAGGATCACGAGCTCCACAGCGCCTATATTGCCTGCCCCATCATGGACCGGATTCTGAAGGAAATCTACTCCGGCGATATTACCCGGCAGGTTATCGTCAGATCCCTTGCCCTGGAAGGTATCTCGGGCCACATGGGGAACCGGATCATCCATTCCCTGGAGGCGGGAGTGATCCTGGTGGCGGATGGCTGCGACATGAAAAAGGGCCGGGCACGGATTCCAATGGCCCTGGCGGGAAGCCCCCGGGTGGGGGATATTCACAAATATTCCGCCAATTCCATTGAGGATGTCAGGATTCAGGCGGGGAGAGAAAAACCGATCCGCATTGAGGTGCTTATGTCAAGCGAGGTGGGGCTTTTCCAGATTGAAGAGGTTCTCCTGGGTAAAATTGCCGCCAGTACCGCCAAAACATATATCGAACTATACGCCCAGGTCAACAACGAGGAACCAAAACGGTATTTATAACCGGGGGTATTGAACTTATTCGACAACCCGGATCTTTGCTTCGTTGCCGGTTGTCGGACAAGTCTGTTTTTTAGCGGCGGTTGTTCAAAAACTGAAGTTTTGGGAAAGCCTCTATTGTCAACATTTTTCTGAATTGGTATTATTTAGTGTGATGAAAAAAAAGCTGAGAGCCTTCATTGCCCGGTATTTTTTTGCTGAAAATTTACCCCTGGAAGGCAAGGTTTTCAACTTGGTTTTGGTTTTTGGCGTTTTTGCCTGCCTCGGCGCGCTCATTGCCCGGATTATTGAAGGGGTTTCTTTCCTCGCTATTAACGCAGTGGTGATTTTAATCATGGTTATTATCGCCGCCTTTCATGGATGTAATAAATTCCGTCTCTACCGTCTGGGGATCCGGGTGGCCCTTATCATTACCTGCGATATTCTTTTCCCCGTGATTTTTCTTGCCAATGCCGGTATAAACAGCGGTATGGCAGGTTATTTTGTATTAACCATTGTCCTTATCTTTCTCCTCCTGCGGGGGAAAGAGTGCGTTCTTATGCTCGTTTCCCACATCATCATTGTACTGGGCTGCTACATGACGCAGAAGCTATATCCCGCATTGATTATTCCCTTTGTAACGGACTTTCAGAAATATGTGGATCATATCCAGTCTGTTCTGATATCCGGTATTTTTATCGGCCTGGTGATTAAATACCAAACCCGGATATACGAGGAAGAAAAAAACAAAGCCGAAGCGGCCACCAGGGCAAAGGCGGATTTTCTGGCAAATGTCTCCCACGAGATCCGTACTCCCCTGAACGCGATTATCGGCCTGGGGGAACTGGAGTTACGGAAAAATCTGGAGCAGGAAACTTTTATCAATCTGGACAAGATTCACAATTCCGGCATAGTACTCCTCCATATTATTAACGATCTGCTGGATATTTCAAAAATCGAATCCGGCCGTTTTGAACTTATCCCGGTAAACTACCAGATTGCCAGTCTCATCAGCGATTCGGTAAACATTAATATTGTACGGCTGGGAAGCAAGCCTATTACCTTTCATCTGCGGATAAGTGAAAATCTGCCCGTCGTCCTGTACGGGGACGAACTTCGGGTTCGCCAGATTCTCAACAATCTCCTAAGTAATGCTTTTAAATATACCCGGGAAGGAATGGTTACCCTGGATATTAATTTTGAAAAAATTGAGGGGCCGGAAAAAAACATCATGCTTGTCTGCCGGGTAAAGGATACGGGAATCGGCATTAAGCAAGAGGATATGGGCAAACTTTTTTCCGTTTACAACCAGGTGGATACCCGAAGCAACCGGCATATTGACGGAACCGGCCTGGGGCTCTCGATCAGTAAAAACCTGGTGGAGATGATGGACGGGGAAATTTTTGTGGAAAGCGAGTACGGCCGGGGCAGCGTTTTTACCGTGCGGGTCAAACAAACGGTCATAGACGAAAGCCCCATCGGCGAAGACATCAAAGAACGGCTGGAGCATTTTAATTACCAGGCGGCTAGGCCGGGAAAACGGCATGAGCAGAGCCGGATCAAGATGCCCTACGGCAGGGTATTGGTGGTGGACGATGTGGCTACCAACCTGGACGTGGCCAAAGGCATGATGCTTCCCTACGGCCTGACCATAGACTGCGTCCTTTCCGGCAGGGAAGCGATAAATCTTATCAAAGAAGAAAAAACCAGATACCATGCGGTTTTTATGGATCACATGATGCCCGAAATAGACGGCATTGAGACGGTACGGATTATCCGCCATGAAATTGGTACTGAATACGCACAAACGGTTCCCATTATCGCCCTGACAGCCAACGCGATTATCGGAAACGACAAAATATTTCTGGAAAAGGGGTTTCAGGATTTTCTCACCAAACCTATTGATGTATCCAAACTTGACGCCTGCCTGAACCGGTGGGTCCGGGATAAAAAACAGGAAACCGGCGGGTCCCTTGAAGCGGCAGGCGATGCCTCGGTTTCAGCTTCGGCCGGAGAGGCCGCCGCCGCACCGGAGAGTCCCGGCGCGGCGGTCAGCATCGAAGGGCTGGATTTTGCCGAAGGAGTACAGCGGATGGGCGGCCGGGAGGATGCATATCGCCGGATACTAAAAACCTATGCTGCCACGATGCCCGCCCTGCTCGGCAAGATCCGGGACTTCAAGGCTGAATTCCTCAAGGATTATATAATTACCGTACATGGGATCAAAGGTTCCAGTTACGGTATCTGCGCCCATGAAACCGGCAAACTGGCGGAAGCTCTGGAAATGGCCGCCAAACAGGAAGATATTGAAATGATTCTGATAAACAACGGCCCTTTTATCCGCCAGACAGAACAACTGGTCGAAAACATCAGCCGCCTGTTCAGTTAGATCCGTCCGCCGGGTTTTGCCTGAAGCCCGCCCAGGCGGCGCTTTTGGGAATTAGACTTGTTCGACAACCCGGTTGGTTGTCTCACAAGTCTTGCAAAATGTTTCACATTTTGCGGTTTTCAGCGGAAGTTGTTCGGAAACTTGAGGTTTCCGAACAACTCTATTACCCACTTACCACCAGACAGTACCGTTTTTTCCCGGCCCGTAAGATCAGTTCGCCGGCGGCGTCCAGGCTCTCCGCGCCGACACAGGCCGCCGTATCGGTAAGGGCCCGCAGTTCCCGGCCGGCGGCGGCTTCCCCGGGTCCCAGGGATACAAAAGCCCCGCCCTGCTGGACCAGGCGGCGGCCTTCGCTTTTACTGGGAACCAGGCCCGCGGCGGTAAAGAGATCCACCACATTGTAACCTTTTTCAAAATCGGCCCGTTTCAGTTCCTTCCGGGGCATGGCGGATTTATCTCCCCCCGCTCCTCCAAACGCGGCGCGGGCGCCGGCCATAGCTTTGTCCGCCTCTTCCCTGCCGTGGATCAGGGCGGTAACTTCCCAGGCAAGCCGTTCCTTGGCCCCGTTGGGATTTTTTCCGGGGGCAGTTAAAAGTTCACATTCCGTTACCGGCAGAAAGGTAAACATCAGCAAAAAACGGCGGATATCCGCGTCCTGGACATTCCGCCAGTACTGGAAAAAGTCATAGGGACTCACAATGGCGGGATCAAGAAAAAGGGCGCCCTTTTCGGTCTTCCCCATTTTTTTACCGTCCGCAGTGGTTACCAGGGGGAAGGTCATGCCAAAAACTTCCGCTCCTTCAATGCGGCGGATCAGCTCTGCCCCGGCCACAATGTTCCCCCACTGATCATCCCCGCCGATCTGGAGGCGGCATCCGTAACGCCGGTACAGTTCCAGAAAATCGTAGCTCTGGAGGAGCTGATAATTAAATTCGATAAACGAAAGACCTGTCTCCATCCGCTTCCGGTAAGCTTCAAAACTCAACATCCGGTTCACGGAAAAATGGCTCCCTATTTCCCGGAGAAAATCTATATAGTTCAGATCGGCAAGCCAGTCCCGGTTATTCACCCAGCGGGCGCCCTCTCCGTCAAAACCCACAAAACGGTCGAGCTGTGCGGTGATCGAAGCCGCGTTGGCGTCCAGAGTACCGTAATCCAACATTTTCCGCATCTCGGTTTTTCCCGAAGGGTCCCCAATCCGGGCGGTCCCGCCGCCGATGAGGGCTAAACCCCGGTGTCCCGCGTCCCGCAGATGGCGATAGGCGAAAAAAGGCACCATGTGGCCCAGGTGAAGGCTGGGCCCGGTAGGATCGCAGCCCACGTAAAAACACACCGGTCCTTGATCCATCAGCCGCGAAAGGCCCGCCGTATCAGTACACTGCTGAAAAAAACCGCGGGTCTGTAAGTTATGAAGCGCCGGATTCATAATTCTCCTTGCTGTCAAGAATGACATCCAAATACCGGTTGAAAAACCAGCCGGGTTTTGAACAAGTCTATTTTAATATACAGGCCGTTGAATGCCAAGCCATGAAAGGATATGATGCGGACAGTGAATATTAAACAAGTCCAATATGGAGCCAGGTTCAAAACCGGTTATGGAGGCATAAAATGAAAACCATACTCTGTTATGGCGATTCCAACACCTGGGGTTTTAACCCCCGTACCCGGGCCCGTTACGATCATAAAACCCGCTGGCCGATGGCGCTCGCAAAGATCCTTAATGAGAATACGCCGCCGGATGATCCGGCGTGGTGGGTCGTGGAGGAAGGGCAAAACGGCCGAACCGGCAGCCGGGAAGATTTTGTTGACGGAGACCGGAACGGCCTGCGGCAGCTTATACCCATTCTGGAAAGCCACAAGCCCATTGATGTAGTAGCGGTGATGTTGGGAACCAACGATCTCAAGATCCGGTTTAACCCAAGCCCCCATGACATTGCCCGAAGTGTTCAGCGGGTGGCCGAGGCCGTCCGGGATTCCCGGACCGGACCGGATAATACCAGCCCCATAGTGCTTATGATCTGTCCGCCCCCCACGGTAGAATCACCGGTCTTTTGGGATTCCTTTGGCGACTGCGCGGCCCTTTCCCGGCAACTCTCCCCCCATTACCGGAGCCTTGCCAAAGAAAGCGGCGCCCTTTTTCTTGACGCGGGAACAGTGATAAAAAGCAGCGCCGCCGACGGCATTCACCTGGACCCGGAGGAACACCGGAAACTGGCGCTGGCGGTGGCGGAGATTGTCAAAAAGCTGTAAGCAAAGGCTGTTTCAAAACCCGCATGGTTGTGAAACAGCCCCAGCCTCTTCGCGGGGGAAATTGCCGGCCTTTTGACCTGCCCGGCGCAGAGGTTCATTTTTTGCCCGAATAGAGGGTAAACACCATTTCACCCTGGTATTGCTTGATCAGGCTGTACCAGAGGTTTTTCTTTTTGGTGATCACATTGCTTTTTCGGCCGATATTCTTGAGCTTTTCATATATGGAGGCGCCGTTTTTCGCGGCATACCATGTTTTAAGGTAATTGCCGGTAAAAATCATGGTTGCCTTTTCATCAATTTCCTTGTCAATAGACTCCAGGTAGGAAGTCAGCAGCAGATCGTATTTATCCGTAACGCCCCGGACATAATCCAGAATAAGCCGGTCAAAGATAGGGATCATTTCAATAATATTGATAAACTCGTGGAGCAGGTTCACCGCGGTGAAATAATCCTCGTCCTGCATATAAGCCTTCAGCGCCTGACGGCAGAGGTTCATAAAGGAATCGTTGGAGATGGTCCGCATCCCGTTTATCGGCTGGGGCGGGGTTACCGTAAAAGCCGGCATTTCATGGGCGACTTTGGCGAGGAGATCCATCAGATCCAGAAAAATCCGCTGTTCCCAGAGGGACTCCCGGATAGAACCAAAAAGGCGGACAAGCTCTTCGCTGAATTTTTCCTTGTACCGCTCCTCGCTCTTAAATACCACCTCGCAGGTAGGGAGCTGGACGCCCTTGAATTCGATCATCCCGGTATCAAAAAAGTAGAGGGTATTTTTCCGGGCCAGGACGCTTTTTTCGGCGGCGTTTTCCTTCTGGAAATTCATAAATACCTGCTTGGTAATCATAATCCGGGATTCCTTGGAGGAAAGCTCATTGGCCCTGGTTTGAAGCCGGGCGCCGGTATTCAGGAGGAACCCCGAAAGGTTCCCCTGTTCGGTGATGATCAGCGGTATCGAGGTATTTCCCCCCGTAATACCCGCGGAAAGCTTAAAAACCGGCAGAATGGTCGCGTCGCCCGTCCGCTTGGTAGCAATGCCAGGATCGCCCACCACATCGGTTTTACCGAAATAATCCATGATGCCCAGCGTGGCGGTAATAGCGTCCGTGGCGGCGGCGGCAACCAAAACGATCTCATCCCCCCGCTCCCGCTGGCTTACCGCCCCGCATTGGGTACAGATCGTCTGAATCTCGTTGTTGATAGTCCTGTCCAGGGTATGGAGCATGGAGAGATTTTTCCGGGAATCCTGGCAGAATTTGGTGTACCCATGAATATCCAGCATACCGATATATAAGTTGGATATGGAAATAGTCCGCTTGAGATCCCCCGCGTCGGGGAACAGCTTGTCGGGGATCACCAGCTCCCGCCAGAGCTTTTTATGGGTTCCCGGCGAAATACCGGCAAAAAACCCCCAGTTAAGGCGTTTTATCAGCTCAAAAACACGCAATATTACCGGATGGGAACGTTTATCCCGGATAACCGAAGCGGCGAATTCCCGCAACTGCGAAAAAACCGTTATTTCCCGGCTGATAACCCGATCATACAGGTAGGAAAATAACTCATAATCAGAGGTGTTTTCGTTGTAATCGGTCAAATCTTTCACGCCAGTCTTCTTGTTTCTTTGTTTATAATGAGCCAGTTTCAAACCCAACCGGGTTTTGGAACAACCTCACTTCTTATTATAACATAAACCGGTTTTATGTTATAGTGCTTAAAAACAATGAAAAAGGTGAAAAAAATCAGCGAAAATATGGTTCCTTTCTACTTTTTTTGCTATACTTATAAAAGGAGGGGCACATGGAAACAGCATCTTTTTTAAATGAGTCAGGTATTGCTTTAACCGAAGCAAACCGGCCGTATGAAGCGATCCCCCTGTTCCGTAAGGCCCTGATCATGGAACCGGAAAATCCTTTACTCTGGCTGAATCTGGGGGTTGCCCAGCAGCGGACCGGGGATTATGAGGAAGCCATCAACAGTTACCAGAGAGCTATTTATATCGAAGACGAGATGGCCGACGGCTGGTCTTTTCTGGGTCTTATCTACTATGAACTGGAACAATTTGAATTATCCGAAGAATGTTACCAATCGGCCCTGGCACGGGATGAAAATTCCCCAAAAACCTGGAATAATCTGGGGGTATTGTATTTTGTGGAGGGGAGTTTTGAAGAAGCCCGCAATTGTTTTGAAGAGGCGATTAGTCTTTCCCCCCTGTATTATGACGCCCTGCTTAACCTTCGGGATGCCTGCCGGGAACTTGAGGATTACCGGGCGGCGGCGGAATTTGGGCGGATCCTTTCCGGTATTTCCGGCCGGCCCCTTTCTTCAATCCGTATCAGCGGCGAATGAATCTCCGGCCTTATGAAGATCCTCTATGTGGCTGAACTGGTGGGAAAAGCCGGGGTTTATGCCCTGAAAAATGGCCTCCCCGCCCTGAAAAAGCGGTATACCTGGGACTTTTTTATCCTCAATGCCAACGGCGCCACCGGGGGAAACGGCCTGGGCCGGAACCATGCGGCCTATCTGCGCAAACTGGGGGCCAATGTACTCACCACCGGGGAGTGCTGTTTCTACAAAAAAGACCTTACCGAAAACCTGGAAAAAATTCCCTATGTTCTGCGGCCGGAAAACCTCAATCCTGAAGCTCCCGGTTTTGGTTCCCGCATTTACAAGACCGAAAACGGCAAGGTCGCCGTGGCGGCGCTTCTGGGCCAGAGCGGTTTTGACCGTGTCCACGGGAACAATCCCTTTGCCCTGCTTCCCTCCCTGCTGGAACGGCTCCGCCAGGAAACCCCGTATATAATAGTAGATTTCCACGCCGAAGCCACGGCGGAGAAAAAAGCCCTCTTTTTTGCCGCCGACGGCCGCTGTTCAGCGGTAATCGGCTCCCATAACCGGGTGCAGACCGCGGACGAAGCCATCCTCCCCGGCGGCACGGCGGTAATCACCGATGCGGGCCGGACCGGCAGCGTTCAGTCTGTCGGGGGTTGTGACATCAAGTCCCGGATCCAGGAATACCTGAGCGGAATCCCCGACTGGACCCGGGAGGCCGGAACGCAGCCGGAAATCCAGGGGGTTTTTATACATCTTGGCCAGGACGGCAAGGCCCTTTCCATTGAACGGTTCCGGGAAGCCCTGCCGGATCTGCCCCTGCCCGCCGCGCAAACCGCCCCCGGAGAAGCCGCAGGAGAGGAAGGGCCGGCCGAAGCCCCCGGCGGCGAAGAAGCGGAGCTTCTCCCATGATTGGCAGGGTTCACGCCGTGTCGGACCGGGAGGTACTCATCGCGCCAATGGAAAATTCGGCGTGTTTTGGCTGTATGAAAAAATGCCGCGCCGGCCGGTTTCTGGCGGCGGCGGCAAACCCGGAAAAACTGCCCCTGTCGCCGGGCCAGGTCGTGGAAACCGTCAATTCTCCCCCCGGTCTGCTGCTCCAGGGCCTTGCGGTTTTCCTCCCCCTGGCGGCGGGTTTTTTGGCGGGTTTCTTTCTCATCCGCGGCATCTTTCCCGCCGCCGGAGAAGGCGCCCGGGCCGCCGCCGGGGCACTGGGTCTGTTTCTGGGGGGGATTCTTACCATTTTGAGCCGCCGCCGTTATCCTGTCCGGGAAACAAACCGGATAACCCGGATTATTCGCGGGGCGGTTTAATACCCCAAAAACCGCTGACACCGGGGGAGACTCCGGGCCGGAATATCCGGTTGCCTGATCCCGAAAAAACACCTATACTATATAGAAAGAGATATTCTTTACAGGACCGCTCGCACGAGGGTCCTATCCAGGCCGGGCCGAAAGGACGGCGAATGTTCATTATGAACGCGCATACCCGCAGGTATGAAAGGAGCCTCTTATGAAAGGCGCACGGGGTTACATGGACATGGGCAGTATTTTTGACGAGATCTTTGAAGCCGCCCAGGATTTTAAGGACGAGTTTCACCGGAATTTTAATCAGTACGGCGACAGGATGGCGGAAGACTGTAACCGGGGAGGGCCTTTCGGCCCCAACGGTATTTTCAGGAAAAACTTTTTTGATGAAAATACCGATTTTTATCCCAACTATTCGTATCCCCCCATGAATGTTTACATGACCGCCGACCGGAGCATGATTTTTGAATTTGCCCTGGCCGGTTTTGACGAAAAGGATATTGGCCTGTCCTTTCAGGGGGATTATATGGTCTTTTCCGCCCGGCTTGCGGAAGCCCCCGGAACCGGTGAAAACGGAGAAGAACCGGCCCGCGCGGAGGACACGGTACGGTATTTCAAACGCCGCCTTAAGATGAAGAACATCGAAAAACAGAAGTATTATGTCCCCCTGGATAAATACGCCCAGGATCAGGTTAAGGCGGTCTACAAAAACGGCATCCTCAAAGTTACCGTACCCCCCAAAGATGAACCGGATCAGAACGACGGGATAAAGATCGAAATTATCAAGGAAGGGGTATAGGCGGCGGGGCGGAAGGGCTGCCCTATGGCGAAAAAATTCCCGGAGCGCGGAAGAACGGCAAATTCTTCCCGCCCTGGAAATTATCCGCCGGTATCTAGCGGCCTAAAATCTCGTTTTTAATTTCTTCAAAACGCTGGCCCGCCTGCAGGGGCGTAATAAGACCAAAAGCCACTTCCTGCCCAACCTGGCGCATATATTGTTCACTGAACAGGGTGCTTATGCCGATAGGCCCCGGAGAATAGGGGTTGATGGCCTTAGCGTAAATCTGGTTGACAATGGCGGAAATTTTCTGATCCGCGGCCTCAAGAAGTTCAGGATTGGCCAGCAGCGCCTCCCTCTGGACGGCGGAGGGCAGCACTCCCCGTACATTTTTCAGGATCCGGGCCGCCTCGGGACTGTTGGCAAACCAGTTGAGAAAATCCACCGCCAGCGCCTTGTTTTTGCTTCTTGCATAAACCCCTTCTACCAATCCCGGCCGGGCGCTTACCGCCTCCCCTTTTCCCCGACGATTATTCGGGTACTCAATCATCGCCAATTCATCCGTGGTTTGGCTTTGAAACATACCGAAAGTACCGCTATATTCAAAACTACAAAAAGTCCTGCGCTGCGTCAGATGCTGATCATTGGCGCCTCCCAGCAGGGCGCTTTCATCGGGCGGCAAGACAACGCCTTCGGGGACCTTGTTAAAATAATCCATAAAAGCCGTCACATCATCAGAAGTGATCAGTATTTCCGTATCGGTCCAGGGGAAGGGCGGTTCCTTGCCAAGCTGCGTCATACACCACGCGGGGAAGATTGTTTCCAGCCCGCCTTTCATACGCTGATCCGGCATCCCGTATATCTTTTTTCCGGAACGCTGGTAAACTTGCGCCAGAATATTGATTAGGTCATCCCAGGTATAATCCCCTTCGGGCATTTGGATTCCCAGTTCATCAGCGGCTGTTTTATTGTACAAAATGATATTGGCGTTCAGACTGACATTAACCCCGTACATTTTTCCGTTAACAGAACAGGCGGCCGCTACCTGGGGATTATGGGAACTGATGTCAACCAGTCCGGTAATATCCGAAATTCCGCCCACATCCACAATAGAAGAAAGCCATTCGGGATTCATGGTAAATATATCCGGCGCGTTTCCCGCGGCAATTTGGGCCATCAGTTTATTGTAATACCCGTCAAATGCGGTATATTCCGGTAT
>JAISAN010000091.1 GCA_031266635.1 Treponema sp.
GAGGCTGTTCCAAAACTTCAGTTTTTGGAACAGCAACCTTAGATTTACATGGAAAAGCGGACATTTGGCCGCTTTTCCAAGAGGTTGTTTCAAAACCAACCGGGTTTTGGAACAACCTCGATCTGGTGAGCTTTTCCCAAAACCCGGCTGGTTTTGGAAAAGCCTCTGGCATTTCGCGGCTTTTTTGGGATAATACTGTATTATGATAAAACACGGCGGTCTGAACAAGGGCGATGTGATACTGGCCTGCTCCATGCTGGAGGATGAGATTGCCCTGGCCATGAAAAAAACCGGCTGCCGGCTGCCGGTGATCTGGCTGGAACGGGGGCTCCATGAATGGCCCGATCGCCTGCGGGAAGAATTACACCGCCGAATCAGACAACTGGCCGCCGCGGACACCATTCTGTTAACGTATTCCCTGTGCGGCGGCGCCCTGGCGGGACTGGATTCTTCAAATTCCCGGCTGGTGCTTCCCTGTTTTCACGACTGTATTCAAATGTGCTGTTCCCTGGCGGAACAGCAGCCAAGGCCAGTGGATCCCCGGAGCTTCTATTTTACCAGGGGATGGCTCCGGGGAGAACATTCCACGGCCCGGTCTTTTCAGCGGGCCTGCCAAAAATACGGCCGGAAAACGGCCCGCGTCCTGTACCGGGAAATCTTCAAAAATTACCGCTCCCTGGTTTTGCTGGATACCGGCGCGTATCCGCCGGAAGAAAGTCTCGCCGGGGTCCGGCGTTTGGGAAAGACCTTTGGCCTGGCCGTCAGGGAGTGTCCCGGTTCAACCCGGATTCTGGAAAAACTTTTTTCCGGCCGCTGGGATCAGGAATTCTGCATCATCCCCCCCGGCGCCCAGGTCAGGCAGGAGCTTTTTCTTTACGGCGGGGTCTAAGCCAGGAACCCATGTGCGGGAAGGCCCTTAGCTCAGCTCTGTTTGATTTTTTTTGTCCAGAGCCGCAGTTCATGGGCGGCCCAGTGGATAATGAGGAGCTTCAGGCGGGTAACGGCGATAAGCTCATCATCCAAAACCGCTTCAGCCAGGACAATCTGAACAATAGTGTGGGCCCGGTCGCTGGGAATTTCCAGAATCCACCGGGAAAGCTGCGCCCCCTTGTTTTCGCGGACCAGCGCGGTAACCGCACCGGTCAGGGCCTTTGCCTGTCTGGTGTAAAAGGCAAAAGCGGGGTCTTTTTTTCTGCCCCTGCCCTTGCCGCGGCCAAAAGCGGAACTGTAAAATTCATAGGCCGCTTCGGCTTCATCCATCGCAAGGGCCGGGGCCAGGGATTGATCCTTCCGGAAACGAACCAGAATAGGATAGAACTGGTTTTGTACATCCAGAATAGCGGCCATGGCGAGGGTTACCTCGTCCCGGAGGTAGGGCGGCGGGTTGCTGATCTTGAGAATGTCCATCAGCACCGAAATGGAATTGGGAGAACCGTAGATGCCAAAGGCCTGTACCCCCATGATCCTGAGCCGGGGGTTTTGGGTTTTGAGGATAATCTTTTCGATGTGGGGCCGGAAGGTGCTGTCCCCCAGCCGGGCCAGTGCGATCACCGCTTCCCCGGCGAGCATATAATCGTGGGAAGCGGTCAGTTCCCGGAGCAGGGGGATGGCGGAAAAACAGCCGTGGTTCCCCAGAATCCGGGCGGAAATATAAGCCGTGGTGTAAGGGTTGTTGATCAGATCGTCGAGAAGTGCCTTTTCCGCGTCTTCGTTCAGGGTTTCCAGAACTTCTATAGCCCGCAGAGATTCGATTCGTATTGCCAGCCGGGGAGAGCGGGCCCGTTCCAAAAGTCCCTTGATTGCCAGTTTTGAGGGGGTGCTGTGAAGGGCGCTCAGGAGCTGTTCCTCTTCAGAGGAATTCCGGGTTTTGTTAAGCCGGTCCAGAATGGAAATGGCCCGGAGCTCCCGGGCGGAAAACATCACCCCCAGCGCGCCCATGACGGGGAGGGCCCCCAGGGGGGTAAGTTTTTGCTGGAGGAACAGGGCAAAAACGGTCAGGGCGATTAATATAACAAAAAGGATTTTGAAGGAGACGAAAGCGCTGATATTGAAACCGCCGAGGGTATCCAGAAAAAGCCCCGCCAGAAATGATCCCCCCGCCCCGGCAATACCGAAAACAAAAAAATAGATAATTCCCATATTCAGCATCATGTTCGGGGGAACCAGGCCCATAAAATAGGTTTGGGCTATACCCTCGGCGCCGAGGAAACCGAAATTCAACACAAAAAACAAAAAGGCGAGAAACAAAATCGCGGTACTTATGTTTTCCACCGCCCCGAAGGGAAAAAAGACAATGGGGATCATGCTAAAAAGGCCGATCATCACGCAGATAATAAAAATCGGCTTTGCCCCGATCCGGTCTACCAGGAATTTGATCAAAAGGCCGATCATTAAATTGCCCAGCCCGCCGAAAACCGTGTAGAGGGAAACCATGCCGTCGGTCTGTCCAAACACTTCCCTGGCATAAACCACAATAAAAGCCCGGGAAACGCCGGAGACCAGGGCGATGATAAAAAGGATAAGGATAAACTGCCGCAGGGCGGGTTTGGCCAGGGTCTCCCTGAGCATGCCGCTTAGTTTTACCTTTTCCCCCTGTTCTTCGCCCGGCGGTTCGGGGACTTTTTTGATAAGAACGCCGCTGAAAATGCCACAGCCCATACCCACGGTCAGGATAATGGAATAAAAGTAGATGGGCGGTTCCCGGCCCAAAATCATGGCAATAACAAATCCCGCAAACATCCCGATGGCGCTGTTGATGATCTGAATTTGGGTCATGTACGAGCCCCGGTCCGGCCCCGCGGCCAGTTCGCTCAAAACCGGGTTGTTGCCGATCATACCGATTCCCCGGATTACATGGAAAAGAAAAACCCCCCACAGGAGAAGCGTCAGGGCAAGGTCCCGGTTTCCCGCCATTTCCGCAAAAGGCGCGGCCGCCACCAGCGCCATAACAATGGCCCGGAATGTCCAGGTAAAACTGAATACCCCCACAATGGAAAACCTGCGGGCCAGGACCTTGCCCAGGGGGAGAAAAAAGAAGGACACGTAGAGCACGGCGCTTAAAAGGCCGATATAGGTTGACGAGGCCCCAAGCCGCAAGGCGAAGAGGGTAACAATGCTGCCAACCAGAAAATTCCAGGAGAGCGCGTTAAATACGTTAAACACGTTGTATAATTCACGGGCCTTACCCAGGCGGTACGGCGAAAGGGCAGCGGACATATACTATATTATTATTCCCCCCGCAGCCCTTTGGCAAGAGCTTGCTTCGGTTAGATTTTTCAATGAGGCATTACGTCATAGATCTAAGCATCCCTTTT
>JAISAN010000133.1 GCA_031266635.1 Treponema sp.
GCCGCGCTGTTTTATCTGCCGCCGGACGATGTGTTTGCGGGCAGGATGGGCATACGGCTTGCGGAACGCAGACAAAAGCTGCATACTGCATATATCAACAGACGAAGCTACTGGCGGGCTCAGGCCGTCAAGCTTTGAACCACCTTATATGCTTGCCTTAAAAACGGCAAGTTCGGCTTAGGCAATACAGTCCAGAAACCGGAGCCCCTGGCACAGCGACAGGGCAACCAGGGGGAAAGCGTCACAGACAATAATCATGGCCTACTGAAAGTACGATAATTCTTTTTCAAGTTCCTGGGGATCATAATCTATGACCGGGATACCTGCCTGAGACAGAAGGGACATAAAATCATATATACCCAAACCGCACAGTTCAGCGGATTGCGCGAGGGTCAATTTACCCTGCCGGAAAAGCTTCATGGCGTATTCCCGTCTCATGCCTTCGGCTAATTCATCCTTATCCATATTGGCTGCGGTAAGCAGGGCTTCTGATATTGGTATGGTAAGGGTTTGCATAATTATCCTTCCTCAATTCTTTTCTTAGTTTTACTATACCCTGTTCCGGGCTTTTTTGCAAAGGTTCGCCGGAAGGCGGGCTTGCCACGCGGCGGCCCATTTTGGGGGGTAACGGAAGACTTGTTGCTGACGCAACAAGTCTTTAAGGAGTTTTGCGGCGGCTATCGGTTATTTGAAAGCAAATCGTAGTCCGGTTGCCGCAAAACTCCACAATATGCAACAAGGCCGGAGTTAGGGGGGGCGGACAGTGTATATTCCCGGTTCGGGAGGCTGTGGGGAAACAGCCCCCCCTTATTCTTGGTAAATTTGCGGCGAAAATGGCCCTTCCGGTTCGCTCTTGCGGGGTTCAGGCGACAGAGCTTACTTCGGCGGCTATTTCGTAGATGTACCCGGTTTTTACACACATGTCAAAAAGGTTTCGGGACATAAACTCATCTATGACTTTTTCATTCCCGTCACTCAGGCGGGTCAGGCGGGTGAAAAAACCGTCTTCCGTTTCCCTGAGAATATCAATGTATTCAATCCGGCCCGCACGGCATTTTACGCAGTAACGTTTCATGTTTACCCTCCGCTCCTATTATCGGAGAATAAAAAAGGGGGCTTAAATTCCGAAAACACGGGACGCGGATTGAACTGCCGCGTTCAGGAGCGGCCCTTGCCCTTAAAAGCCTGCTCCATCTCCTGGCCTTCCGCGGTGAGGAAATTCCTGATCTTGTCCCAGGGAATAACAACTTCAATAGACCCTTCCGAGTAGGGGCCTATTTCGTAGGGATTCCAGTGGAAAGCGGCGCCGTTCCGGGTTAGAAAAAAATCGGCGCTGAGGGCAGGATTATCTTCTAAGAAGCTCCCCGATGAAAGGGGCGCGTCTTTTTCAAGCCCCGCGTATTCACGGAGGGCATCTTGAACCAGCAGGTAAAGGTCCGGGTTTCCGGGATCGGTAAAAAAATCCTCCAGGGTCAGGAGCTTCGGTTCCTGAAGATCAAGCACATAATGCTTCTTCTGCGCCATGCCGTGGGCGCCGCCGGTATAATATTCCTGTTCCCTGCTGAGGATACACCAGCGGCCCGAAAATATCTGGAACTCCATGTGTTCCTCATATTTCCAATTCTGGGACTGCGCGTTTTTTTGGGGCGCTTCTTCTTTCAGGGACTGTAGTTTGACATAGTCCGTTTGATATTCGGCAACAAGGGCCGCTATGTATTCATCGGGCTCCTGCCCCTTATACAGCAGGCCGTAAAAGAAATCCGCAAGTTCCTCCGGGCCCGCAACAGTGAGGAGGCTGAAGCTAAAATTTATCCGGGGGCTGTCATCCGCCTGTTCAGGATACAGGAGGATAGACTCCGTTGTTTCACGCACGGCAAAGGAGAGCTTGTTTTTACCGCCCCTGGGGGAGGAACCGCCGGTACAGGAGGCGGCCAGTAATAAAACAAAAACCGCCGAAAATAAAACATATTTGTTTTTTCTCATAGTCTTAGTATAATGCCCGCGCCGCAAAAAACAAATGAAAAAATGAAAAATCATGTATGATGAATTGAAAGAAGGGAGGAAAAGGCGTATACTGTCAGGAAACTTGGGAGGGTTCTCCGGATTTCGCCGGAGCGGCTTTCAAAATCCGGCGGCCCGGACGGGTGCGGAACAAAGGGCGGAGGAGCGTATTATGTCCAAATATGTTCTGGCATTGGATCAGGGGACTACCAGTTCCCGTGCCATTCTCTTTGACCGGGAACAGAATATAGCGGGGCTTGAACAAAAAGAGTTCGCACAGTTTTATCCCCGGGAAGGCTGGGTTGAACATGACCCTATGGAGATTTACTCTTCCCAATACGCGGTGATGATGGAACTCATCGCCAAAAACGATATTTCCCCCCGGGACATAAGCGCCATCGGTATTACCAACCAGCGGGAGACCACAATTCTCTGGGACAAAAAAACGGGACGGCCCATATACAACGCCATTGTCTGGCAGTGCCGCCGCAGTTCCGGCATAGTGGACGGCCTGATACAGGCGGGTCTTGGGGACCACATTAAAAAAACCACCGGCCTGGTACCGGACGCCTATTTTTCGGGAACCAAAATCAAGTGGCTCCTGGACCATGTGGCGGGAGCCCGGGAAAAGGCCCGCCGGGGGGAAGTGCTTTTCGGTACGGTGGATACCTGGCTCATCTGGAAACTTTCGGGCGGGGCGGTTCATGTTACCGACTATACCAACGCCAGCCGCACCATGATCTACGACATTCATAAACTCGATTGGGATGATACGCTCCTTGCCGCCCTGGACATTCCCCGGCAAATGCTGCCCGCCGTAAAATCGTCAAGCGAGGTTTACGGCACGGTGAATATTCAGGGCGCGGAGATACCCATTTCCGCCGCCGCGGGGGATCAGCAGGCAGCGCTGTTCGGCCAGTGCTGTTTTGAAAAGGGGGAGGCGAAAAACACCTACGGTACGGGCTGTTTCCTCCTGATGAATACCGGAGACCGGGCGGTGGAAAGCAAAAACGGCCTTATCGCCACCATAAGCGCGGGGCCTCCGGGGAAGCCGCAGTACGCCCTTGAGGGCAGCGTTTTTGTAGGCGGCGCGGTGATTCAGTGGCTCCGGGACGAACTGCGGTTCATCACCGAAAGCGCCGATTCAGAATATTACGCGGGAAAGGTCGAGGATTCAGGGGGAATCTATCTGGTTCCGGCCTTCACCGGCCTCGGCGCGCCTTACTGGGATATGTACGCCCGGGGCTGCATTATGGGAATCACCAGGGGAACAAAACGCTGCCATATTATCCGGGCGGCGGAAGAATCCATCGCCTACCAGAGCCTGGATCTTGTCCGGGCCATGGAAAAAGACACCGGCCTGCGGCTGGCGGAGCTTAGAGTAGACGGCGGCGCAAGCCGGGATACCTTTCTCATGCAGTTTCAGGCGGATATTATGGGCGGTACAATCCTCCGGCCCGCGGTCCGGGAAACCACCGCCCTGGGGGCCGCGTGCCTCGCGGGCATTGCCGTGGGGTTCTGGAAAGACCGGAACGAGGTCAAAGCCCGGTGGAAAAAAGACGCCGTCTTTGCCCCCGTCATGGAGGAAGAAAAACGGGAGGCCCTGCTTGCGGGCTGGCACAAGGCTGTCGGGAGGAGCCGGGCCTGGGCCGAATAAAGCTCCCCGCGCATGCGGGAAGTTTTACCGGAACCCGGCTGGTTTTGGGAAAGCTTCTGCGATTTCAGATTCTCGATTGGGAGGTACTATGACTATTACCGTAAAAATTTTAAACGCCCGTGGTTCCCCGGTAAGCCGGGATGAAATTGCCAGCCTCTTTGCCGCCGATTTATCCTGCGAGCCCTACCGCCGGGAAAACGAAGTCTCCCGGGAAGGAATTATCACCCTGCGGGTTCCCGCCGGCCCGGTGATCCTTCAGGCAAAACTGATGCTGCCCGGCTACGGTCATGTGTGGATCACTGCGGATAAGTGCGGGAAAGGTTACCAGGACGGCGATGTGGTTGATTTTATCCGGGAAGCGGCCCGGAGCAGGGTATATGAAGTGGAAAGCTGTATCCGGGAGAATGATTTTCTCCCCTCCCCAAAATGTTGTTCCCTGCTGGCGGACGGCAAGACCATGCTGCGCCTGGCGGAAACCGCTTCCGGGCCGGCAGGGAAGACCGCCGCCCTCAAACCGGAGGCCGCGGAATATCAGCATACCGCCCTGACAGCGCTTATGTGGGCCGGAGATCTGGCGGTGGTGGAACAGGCCCGGGCGCGGATAGGCGCGGCAAAAACGCGGAAACCGCTTTTATTCGGCTGCGCCGGTTTTGAATACCCCTACAAAGATTTGCCGGAAGCAAAGGCCCGGTTTGATCAGGTTTTTAACTACGCCACCATGCCGTTTTATCTGGCCCGGGTAGAACCGGAACAGGGGAAACCCAATTATGCCCCCCTGGACACCCTGCTGGATCACCTGGAAAAAGCCGGAATCACGGCCAAGGGCCACCCTCTTTGGTGGGCCCATACCGCGGGTATGCCCCCCTGGACCCGGAACCTCAGGTGGGAAGACGGCAGTATCAGGCGGGAACTGGAACGGGTTATCACCAGCCGGGTCCGGCGTTATCAGGGCCGGATCCGCATCTACGATGTGATTAACGAAGCCCATGACTGGTGTAATGCCTGGATGATGAGCCAGGATCAACTGGTGGAGATGACCAAAGCCTGCGCCGACGCGGTGCATAACGCGGACAGTTCCTGCAAAACAGTGGTAAACACCTGTTTTATGTTCGGCGAAAACGCGGCGGATCCCCGGGTTCAGTGGGGTATCATCAATGAGCGGAATATGACCCCCTGGTCATATATCAAAAAACTGGAAGAAACCGGGGCCCAATATGAAGCTATCGGCATGCAGCTCTACTGTCCCTGCCGGGACATGCTGTCCATCAGCAAACTGTACGACCGGTTCAGCGTTTTTGGAAAACCCTATCATATCACCGAACTGGGGGTTCCCTCGGAAAAACGGGATGTGCCTCCCAATACCACCGAGGGGGACATCTACTGCCTGCGGTATATGTACCAGGGCCTCTGGCACGAGATGAACTGGAGCGAGCGTCTCCAGGCGGACTGGCTGGAAGATTTTTACACCCTTAGCCGCGCCCGGCCCGAAGTGGAAGCCCTTACCTGGTGGAGCTTCTTTGACAGCCATAGTTATGTCCCCGCCGCGGGTCTCCTCCGGGAGGACGGTTCCCCCAAGGAAGCCTTTTTCCGGCTGGGGGCGCTGGAAAACGCCTGGGGTTTTAAGTCCGAAAAGGGTATTTGACTTGTTCGACAACCCGGCCGGCTGCCGGACAAGTTTGTACAAAATGCCCCGCGTGTTGCGGTTTTTTTAAATTCCTGGTAACATCTTCCAATTTTTTTTGGTTAAATTTAGGCCGTAAATCGGGGTATTCCGCAGGCGTAACGCCGTTTACGCGGTTCGTTCCGCGGGGAAAACGAAACATAATCCCTTTTTTCAATAAAAAACACATACGCTGTTCACCGGCGGCATTTTGAAACCTTTCCGGTTTGTCCATTAATGTAGACACATCAGGACAAACTTTATTTAATTTCCGTGAATTAGTATGAAAAAATGGTTAAAAACGTTTTTTGTGTTTTTTTTAGATTACCGGCGCCATATTCTGAATTTGTGGATTATGTTTAGGCCGCGGCGGAGTATCTTTCAAACGTAACGCTATTTACGCGGTTCGTTCCGCGGGGAAAATGAAATATAATCACTTTTTTCAATAAAAAACACATACACCGTTCACTGGCGGCATTTTGCAGCCGTCCCGGCTTGTCCATTATTGTAGACACATCAGGACAAACTTTATTTAATTTCCGTGAATCAGTATGAAAAAATAGTTAAAAGCGTTTTTATTATTTGCCTCAGGCCATACAATATGGCTATATTATTCTCAAAGTAGCGAAAAGGAAGTTCACGACCGTTGGTTGCATCCTTTTCGAATTTTTTGAGGAGGATAATATGAAAAAGCTAAGTGCAATTTCTATTTTATTCACTGTGTTGTCTGCCACATCCTTTGCTCAGGTTAAGGAAGGTATCACCATCGGAGGCTGGGGCTCAATCGGCCTGGCCCCGCTGGTTGCCACTTTTGAGCAAAAGCAGGGCAACACCACTGTTGACGGCGAGTTATACTCGTCCCTGGGCTGGGCTTACGGCGGCCGGCCGCGGCTCAGGATGGATATAAACGGCGCCAATCCCGACGGGAAATACGGTTTCACGCTCCGCATAGCCACCAACGATCTCACGAATTTTGGCGTGCAGAATTTTGCCAGGGTCTGGGTTTCTCCCATTCCCCAGATCCGGGTAGACGCCGGTAAATTCCGGGAAGACACCCTTCGGGGAAAAGTTGACGACAATTCTTCCAACACCTATGTTCTGCCCATGATGGACGGGAATTCGATCTTCAGCCGCTTCGATGTCAGCGCCGGCGCCCTCCTGACCATAAAACCCGTTGACGGCCTGTTTATCGGCGCCAAAGCCGATTTTGGGGCGAACAACCTGAGCAACGGGTTCCCGAATAATTTCTCCACCGCTACGCTCGCGAAAGACGGCTACCGCAACAACCAATTCGCGGTGGGGTATACCATTCCCGACATCGGCCTTGTCCGGGCCCAGTTCATCGGTACCAATGATTCTCTGGCCAGCCACTCCGGTGATTACATAACTGCGGCCGCCGGCGCTCTTACTAACAGCGGATTGTCCTTTATACCGTTTATTGCCAGTGTAAGAGCCAATGAAGCCCAGGTGGCTTTTGCGCTTACCGCTATTGATGACCTGATCATTGACGTGGGCTTCAAATACCCCTTCGCGCTCAAGGATACCGCATTGGGGGCCGTAGATGTTACCGTACAAAAACCCCTCCACGCGGCTGTGGGCGTTTCGTTTGCCAGCGGTGATTTTGATATTAAGGGCCGTGTAGACGCGGACTTCGGCGGCTCAGTTAAGGCGAAAACTACATTAGTATCGGCTGAACATTCTATTCCCGCGGTCTTCAATTTCCATGTCCTGCCCAAGTACAACCTGGGTTTTGCCAGTGTGGGAGTGGAAGTCGGCCTTATCGTCTACGGTCCGGCAAAACAGACTAAACCGGTGGAAACAGAAGTGAAAGGCGGCGCCGCTTTCGGCGCGGGTCTCTGGCTCTTCAAATCCTGGGGGAACGGTTCCGCCCAGGTTGGCGTAAGCTTCCAGCCGAAT
>JAISAN010000231.1 GCA_031266635.1 Treponema sp.
GCAGAGGATGGTCAGGGCGGGAAGGCCGGCGAGGATTCCCAATTCCGCCGGGGAGGGAAGGCCCCTTCCCAGGGCAAGGCCCGCCAGCGTAAAGAGGCAGACCAGCAGGAAGAGCCCCAAGGCGGCGGCGTTCAGGGTAAAGTCCCGTTTCTTTTCCGGGGGGATCGGGTTTTTGACCAAGGGTCTGTCCGAAAGGTACCCTTCGCCGCGGGATATTCCGGGCCTCAGTGCCCGGTCCTGTTTCTTCCTAAACATCGTGCGATTCTCCTTCTTTATAGTTGCGGATCAGATTGGGGAGTTCAGCCTTGTCCACCCCCAGATCCCGCATATCCTGCACAAACCGGCCCAAAACCTCCCGGATCTTCCGGTTGAGCCCTTCCTCGGCGCTGATCGCCGCTCCCAAAAGGGGCGCCTTGTCCGACACGAATGTTCCGCTCCCCACCTGGGTTGTCAGAATTCCCCGGATTTCCAGTTCCCCATAGGCCCTGGCAATAGTGTTGGGGTTGGTTTTCAACTCCACCGCCAAGGCCCGGATCGTGGGCAGCCGGTCGCCGGGCCGCATCCTGCCCGAAAGGATGGCGTATTCAACCTGCTGAATGATCTGCCGGTAAATCGGCGCCCCGTTGGCGGGGTTCAGGGAAAACCTAATCCGTTCAAGCCTGGACGATTCCGGCTCCAGTATTGTACTATTCATCTAGGACAATAATAAATGCACTAGTACAATATGTCAAGTGAATTTTTCAAAAAATGGGAGACCGGAGGCGGGATTAGGATTTCCGGTTTTTATCCGGGTTATTTTTATTCGCCGTGTTTTGCGGTATGTCTTCGGCACGGCGCATCTGTAATTTAATCAATTCAACGGCCCGGACCAGTTCTTTTTCAACGACCTGTTCCACAAAACCAAACAAGGTGTCATCCACTGATTTTTCTTCCGTAGAATAAAACAATACGGAAACGGAAACTTTAAGGACCCCGCTAAGCTTTTCCAGCAGGCCCGCGGATACAAAAGCCGCGCCGGTCTCAATGGCGCTCAGGTGCTTGGGGGTAATATTGGTCATTTCCGCCAACCGCTCCTGCGAAAGGCGTCTTTTTTTCCGGTAGTATTTAATATTTGCCCCAAAAACGGCTTTAATACTCACATTAAAAATTTACGGCATTATTGATGTGAAACAACCGCTTAATAGGTTTATTTTTTTTATTTTTATACATATTAGGTGTGATCCTATTGACAGAAATAACTTAATAAGTACATTATTGACCTGCTATATACCTTAAAGGTTCTTCACACGGGGAGATCAAATGGCGCGTACAAACACTGCACTGGAAGCGGCATTACAGGGACGAAGCCCGGCACAGCAAAAAGTTATTAGATATTTCATGGCCCCGGATGGCTGTTTATCAAAAAACATTTCGGATGAGGAATATGATAAACTGGTGTGGGATAAAATTAACACGCTGGACCTTAAACGAAGGGCATTGGCCAGGACCGGGCTTGAAGAATCCCAGGTTACCGAAATCCCGCCGGTAGAATTCCGGCATTGGCATTTTGGGAAAACAGCCCTGTATAAAAGAGGTATCGACGGTTCATTCCGCAGTTCCGTGTATCAGGTTAGCTGGCTTTTCTTTAGCGGGAACTTTGTGCATGTATACCAATGCACCATTAAAATGAATGACAATGAAAAAGAAGAACGGGTGGAAAAATATTCTCTCAGGGACATCAGCGGTTTTTCTGTTTCTCTGGAACATGAAGAAACAGAATGCCGGGAACCCGGCGCTTTAAACGCGGCGTCCGGCGCGGGTATTACCCGCCATGTTTTTTATGTGATTACCCCGGAAGGTAAATTCGGCTGCGCTATGGTACACAATGATGAAACGGCGGGGAAAATACAGGCCATGAACGCAAAGCTCAGGGAAAAAAATGGCCGAAGCAAAGCGCCGCTTGTTTTTTCAGAATGACAGCCCCGCGGAGACTTTTAATGTTCCCGGCGAAGCGGAACAAACGGAAGCGTGGGATTATGTCCGCGGCCGCGTCATAAACAGGCCGGATACGGATATAAAAAAAGCGCTAAGATATTCGTTGATTTTTTTTCTCATAACCCAGACGCCTGCGTTTTTTTTGTGTTTATTGCTGAAGCATATATTTTTTTATTTTCCGCCGCCGTTTTTTTTATACCCCTGTGTTTTTATCCTTTGCTTTTTAATTGGATTAAGGGTCTGCCTGAAAAAGGCAATTATCGGCACCGTCAAACTATATCAGCATTACGCGCCCGAAAGGATGCGGCGCAAATGTCTATTCAAGCCCACCTGCTCGGAATATATGATCCTGGCCATTGAAAAATATGGCGCGCTAAAGGGCACATACAGGGGCCTCCACCGCCTTTTTATAAAATGTAAAGGCCATTATTATTCCATAGATTATCCATGAGGCCGTTCATTCGCCCCACTGTACCCCCACATTTACCGGCGCTTCGGGCGGGGCAACGGGGATGACCGCGGGGGGAGGGGCCGCTACCTCTTCCACACCGGCGGGCGGCGGGGGCGCTGACGCGGCGGCGGTTTCTACCGGCGCCGCGGTCTTGCCTGATACCGGGTCGGGGGAACTGCTTTGCCCCGCCGCCACGTATACCGCCGTGTTGTCCGCTCCGGAAAACGACACCGTCCCTTCGGCTACCCGCAGGTTCACCGTGTCAAAGTCGAATACCGTGCCCCGGACCGAGGCGGTGGCTATAGGGCTCCGCACTCTAAATTCCGTTGTCCCTCCCACTGGCGGCTTCACATTCACCCGGATCCGCCCCGCCCGCAGGCTTATGTTTATCCGGTCCGTATTCGCCATCGCCACTATCTCCTCCAGGCTTAAGCGGGTCAGGGGCTGTACCGAGAGGGTGGATTCCCCCAGCCGTATCAGCGCCGCGCTCTTGAAGCCCGTGGACACCAGGGTCGCCTGTTCCAGTTCCTGTCCTATTACCGCGGTCTGCCATACCGAAGAGCCGGGGGCTTTGACTTCCACCGTCCCCCGCAGTTCCCGGATAATTGCCTGGGGGCTCTGCGCCCAGACCGTGCCCGTTGTTATCAGCAATACCACTAAAACTTTCTTCATAGCATACTCCTTAGCCACTTTCAAAATCGGTTATTTTGAAACCGCCTCTCTTTATAATGAGAGAATAATCCCCAGGGCGGCCCGCCACCGGATTGCCGCTTCCCCGGTAAAGGCGTTCCCCGCCTGGGGGAGAAAAACGCCGCCGCCAATGGTCACGGCCAGGTCCGGCAGGGGCGTCCACCGCGCCGCGCCGTATAACTCCAGGCCCAGAAAATAACCTTCCCCCTTCAGCTTCTCCGGTTCCCGGTCGTCCTGAAACGTAACCGTATCGGTACGGATGAAATACGAACATTCCCCGGTGAGGGACAGGGGAGGCCGGGGGCGGAGGGTATAGGCTCCCCGGAGTATGG
>JAISAN010000166.1 GCA_031266635.1 Treponema sp.
GTAAAGCACAAGAACGGCGCGATACGCCGGGTGAACGTGAATATCGCCGCGACAACGGTGGAGAACTACCGCAAACTGCGCGACGCGGGCATCGGCACTTACATTCTGTTTCAGGAAACCTATGATAAAGCCGGGTATGAGACCCTTCATCCCAAAGGCCCCAAGCACAATTACGCGTACCATACCGAGGCGATGGATAGAGCGATGCGGGGCGGCATCGACGATGTAGGGCTTGGCGTGCTTTTCGGCCTTGAGAATTACGCCTACGAATTCGCGGGCCAACTGATGCACGCAGAACACCTTGAGGCCGTGTTTGGCGTAGGCCCCCACACGATCAGCGTTCCCCGGGTAAAACCCGCTTACGGCGTTAACCCCGGCTCATTTAACGGCGGCATAAGCGACGAGCTTTTTGAAAAAATCGCCGCCTGCATTCGCATAGCGGTGCCCTATACCGGCATGATCATCTCGACCCGGGAAGGCCAACAGGTCCGCGAAAAGATGCTGCAAGCCGGCGTATCCCAGATAAGCGGCGCGTCCCGCACCTCCGTTGGCGGCTACGTCGAAACCCCTGAGGAAGACACCCGGCAGTTTGAAGTATCGGACACCCGGACGCTCGACGAAGTGATACAGTGGCTCATCGGCTTTGGTTATGTTCCGAGCTTTTGCACCGCCTGCTACCGGGAAGGCCGCACCGGCGACCGGTTCATGGAACTCTGCAAACGCAAACAGATACTGAACTGCTGCCACCCCAACGCGCTGATGACCCTCAAGGAATACCTTACCGACTACGCCTCGCCGCAAACCAGAGAAGCCGGGGAGAAGCTGATCGAACAGGAGATGGAACGGATCCCCAAAGAAAAAGTCCGCGATATAGTGCGGAAAAACCTGGGGAACATCGAAAATGGCCAAAGGGACTTTAGGTTTTAGGGAGGCATTTGTGGCGGAAACCCACGCGGCCGGGCTGGATGTAACAAGCGATGCCGGGCTTTTGGAACTTATCGGCGCCGAAGACCCGGAACGGGAAGAGGCCCTCTTTGCCGCGGCCCGGAATGTCCGCGCCGCCTCCTACGGGCAGGATGTGTACTTCCGGGGGCTCATCGAATTTACCAACCACTGCAAAAACAACTGCTACTACTGCGGCATCCGAAGGGACAACCGCCGGGTGGAACGCTACCGCCTTTCGCCGGAGGGCATCCTGAACTGCTGCAAGATGGGGGATCTTCTGGGCTACCGGACCTTTGTGCTTCAGGGCGGGGAAGACCCTTGGTTCACCGATGACCGGATCGTGGAAATATTACAGGCCATCCGCGGGGAATATCCCGGACACGCCATTACCCTTTCCATCGGGGAACGGAGCCGGGAAAGCTACGAGCGGTTTTTCCGGGCCGGGGCGAACCGCTATCTCCTCCGTCACGAGACCGCCGCCGAAGACCACTACCGCAAACTCCACCCCGAAAGCATGAGCCTTAGGGAACGGAAACAATGCCTCGTTAATCTCCGGGAAATCGGCTATCAGGTGGGGGCGGGCTTTATGGTGGGAACCCCCTTCCAGACCCCCGGACATCTGCTGGCAGATCTCCGGTTTTTACAGGAACTGCGGCCCCACATGGTGGGGATCGGCCCCTTTATTCCCCAGGCGGACACCCCTTTCGGCGGCTGTCCCCAGGGCAGTCTCCGGCAGACCCTGCGGATGATAGCCCTCACCCGGCTCCTGCTCCCCCATGCGCTGATCCCCGCTACCACCGCGCTGGGAACCATCTCCCCCACAGGCCGGGAAAAGGGCCTTATGGCGGGGGCCAACGTGGTCATGCCCAACCTCTCCCCCAAAAATGTGCGGAAGCTTTACGCCCTCTACGACAACAAAATCTGCACCGGCGATGAGGCCGCCGAATGCCGCCTCTGCATGGAGGGCCGGATCCGGGATTTCTGCTTTGTCCCCAACCTGGCACGGGGGGACTACGCGGGGGGCGTACCGGCGCCTTAACAAGCGCCGCTTTGGGAGAAATCGTGGAGAAAAACCGCTCCGCGGTTTTTCTCCGAGCAACAGATACAAAATCCCGTGGATTTTGTATCTGTTGCCTACATCCTGAATTCGCTGCCCAGGTATACTTCCCGGACCATCTCGTCGGCGAGGATCACGTCCCGGTCGCCTCTGGCCACGATGGTTCCTTCGTTGATGATAAAGGCTTCGGTGGTGATTTCCAGGGTATCCCGGACATTGTGGTCGGTGATAAGGATGCCGATGCCCTTTTCGGCAAGGCGGCGGATAATCTGCTTAATCTCGTAGACGGCGATGGGGTCTATCCCCGCGAATGGTTCGTCCAGCAGCAGAAACTTCGGCTCCGTAGCCAGGGCGCGGGCAATCTCGGTCCGCCGCCGCTCACCGCCGGAAAGGGTAAAGCCGAATTGGCTCCTGATCCGGGCGATGCCGAATTCGTCCAGCAGGCTTTCCAGCCGCGCCTGTTTTGCGGGTTTATCAATATCCCGGCGGCTCTCCAGAATGGCGTAGATGTTCTGCTCCACCGTAAGCTTGCGGAAGATCGACGCCTCCTGGGGCAGATACGCGATCCCCTGCCGGGCTCGGAGGTACATGGGCTTCATGGTAATATCCACGCTGTCCATGGTAACAATGCCCTCGGTGGGCCGGTAAAAGCCGACAATCATGTAGAAGATCGTGGTTTTGCCCGCGCCGTTGGGCCCCAGGAGGCCCGCCACTTCGCCGTTGTGCATGGAAAAATTGACCCCCCGGACCACCTCTTTGCGGCCAAAGCGTTTGTGGAGGTCCATTACCGCCAGGATGTGCATATCCGGGGCGGCGCGGTCTTCCCCTTCAGGCGCGTCCGTTTCCTCCGGCGGCGGATCAATGATCCCGGATTCAGGCTCCGGCCGGTATTCTTCGCCCATCAGTTTTTTATCGTCCCCGAAACGGAACCTTCCATGGTTACGTCATCGGTATCCAGATCCACCCGGATCCGGTCCGCCCGGAATTCATCGTCTTTTTTGAAGACCACCGGAAAACCCGAAAGGTCCAGCAATTTTTCGTTCCGGCGGTAGACGGCGTATTCGGAACGGCAGACCATATCATCCTTGAAAAGCCGGACCGAAATTTGAAAGACCGTAATCTCCGCCTGATCATCGTATTCGATAAACCGGCCCTTGGCGACGATCTCGTTTTTTTTGTCCTCCAGGGTTGAGTTGCCCTCCAGCCGGGCTATTTTCAAAGTCCGGTCATAACGGAGGCGGTCGGTCTCAAAAAAAATGTCCTTCTCCTCTTCCTGGCCCCAGACCTTTCCCGAACAGTCGATAAACTGGTTATCCTCCCCCTGAATCTCAATCTGCTCCGCCTTGAGGACAAGATTGTCCGACCGGACTTCGGCATGGCCCATAAGGATGATAACTTCTTTCCCCGTTTCCCGGCTGCCGGACATTTTATCCGCCCGGAAGCTAAAGGTATCGGCAAGGGCGGAAACCGCCAAAAAGCAGAATAGTCCCGCAACAAGGAAAGCTTTCACCGGGCGGCCTCCGCCAGAGTTTCGTCTCCGGTATCGCCGGGCAGGTCTTCCAGGGCGATTTCAGCCTCTTCTTCCCCCTCAAGGCCGCCGGCTTCGGCCTCCTCCGGGCTTTCCTCCTCATCATCATCGTGGATGTAGGTTCCCTCAACTCCGCCCAAAAATTCCCAGGTGCGGCTCCGGGCATTGGCGGTAAAACCCCAGCCGGTAAAGCTGGTGCCGTTTTCCCGGAGCACATTCACCGGCCCTTCCTTTTCGCCGGATAGAACCCGCTCCCGGTCCTGCCAGTCAAGCCGCTCGGTTTCAATGGTAATGTCCTCGGAATCCACCGCGATACTGACCCCGCCGCCCAGACGGATGTTTCCCGAATCCAGCTCCACCGACGCGGCGCCCGCCCGGCCCGCGGCGTTGATGTCCTCCCCGTGGTTCCCGAACTGCTCAAAGGAAAAATCCCGGAGTTCCATAGTCTGCCGCTTTTCGTACCGTTCGGCCAGTTGGGCCTGAAAACGTACCACCGGATCCGCGCTTCGGACCCGGACATATTCCACATCGTTCATCACAATATCCGGCGTATTCGTATCTTCCACCGGCGCGTTCCCGTAATCAAAGGTACAGCCCGGCAGGAGGAGAAAAAACATGACCAACAGGGAAGCTCCGGAAACCCAACGGTGGTCAGAGCTTCCCAACATAAGGTTTTTATTCATCACTGCTCATTCCTGCCTGCCCCCGGCGTCAAAAACCCGGTCCCGGGCGGCGGCCACAAAATCCCGGAACAGGGGGGCGGCGGCGGTGGGCTTGGACTTGAATTCCGGGTGGAACTGGACGCCCAGGCCCCAGGGATGATCCGGCCATTCCACACATTCCACCAGGCTTTCATCGGGAGTCATGGCGGCGATTTTCAGCCCCGCTTCAGTCATCTCCTTCCGGTATTTGTTAGAGAATTCATAGCGGTGCCGGTGGCGCTCAAAGATATTTTTTTCCCCGTAAGCCGCCAGAAGGCGGGTACCCGGCTTCGCCACGGATTCGCTTTTTCCCAGCCGCATGGTTCCTCCGTAATTTTTTATATCCATCTGCTCTTCCAAAAGGCTTACCACCGGATGTTTGGAATCCTGGTTGAATTCGGTAGAATCCGCGTCCTCCCAGCCCAGCACCTTCCGGCCCCAGTCAATCACCATGATCTGCATTCCCAGGCAGATCCCGAAGTAAGGCGTCCCGGTCTGCCGGGCCCAGGCGGAGGCCCGGATCATGCCGTTGATGCCCCGCTGGCCGAAACCGCCGGGAACCAGAATCCCGTCCACCGCGAGGATCGTTTCGGGCTTGTCCGTTTCCTCAAGCCGGGAGGAGTCGATTTTCACCAGCTCCACCTCAACCCCGCATTCCAGCCCCGCGTGAAACAGCGCCTCGTATACCGATTTGTAGGCGTCATGGAGTTCCATATATTTCCCCACAATGCCTATTCTGACCTTCCCCTTCCGGGCGGCAAAGCGGTCCATCATGGAATACCAGGGCCTGATATCCGCGTGGCGGCTTTCCACCCCCATCTTCCTCAAAACAACCTGGTCCAGCTTCTGGTCAAAAAAAACAATCGGTATCTCATAAATGGTAGTATCAACATCGTAAGAAGTAAAGACCGCATCGGGATCCACATTGGTAAAAAGGGCGATTTTCCGGCGGGTCGCCTCATCCAGCATGACCGGGGCCCGGCAGATCAGCACATCCGGCTGGATTCCCATTTCCTGCATGGCCTTTACCGAATGTTGGGTGGGCTTGGTTTTAAGTTCCGCCCCGGCCACCTCGGGGATCAGGGTCAGGTGAACGGAAAGGGCGTTGTCTTTCCCCGACTCGTGGATAAGCTGGCGGGCGGCTTCCAGAAAGGGAATGGACTCAATATCCCCCACCGTGCCGCCGATCTCCACAATCACCACATCCGTGTCGGGGTCTTCCTTTGCCACCGCCAGAATCCGGGCCTTAATCTCATCGGTAATGTGGGGAATTACCTGAACGCAGCGCCCCAGATACCGGCCCAGCCGCTCCTTGCTGATCACCGATTCGTAAACCTGGCCGGTGGTTATGGAATTGGCCCGGGACAGGGGGCTGGCGGTAAAGCGGGCGTAATTTCCCAGGTCCAGATCTGTCTCCGCCCCGTCGTCGGTAACATACACCTCGCCGTGCTGATAGGGGCTCATGGTTCCCGCATCCACATTGATGTACGGATCGCACTTGACCATCCGCACATTGAGCCCCCGGCCCTCCAGCAGCGCCCCCAGGGAAGACGCGGCCACGCCCTTCCCCAGGCTGGAACAGACCCCCCCCGAGACAAAAATGAACTTGTTCATGTAATACTATTATCATGAGCCGCGCGATTTTGGTCAAGGTCGGGCGGGCGGCCCGATAATTTTACAGTATCCCCAAACTTACGCCAAAAGAGGGGGGGCCACTTTCCAAACCTTTGTTCCGTACCTCCGCCTTTACTTTGGCCCCGCCCTGGTTCCAGCCCCGCGCTCCGCTTGGTCTTCCGCCACCCCCCAATTTGGTGACAGGCAACAAATTCCGAGGATTTTTTTGGAATTCCGACGATCATCTCCAGAGCTCCGGAAATCGTCTTTGGAACTCCAAAAACCCTTCCTCGGGGGACCGCTAAGAACTTCAGTGTTTAGCGGTTTTCTTACCCCTTGAAGAAACAGGAGTTGTCCTAATAGGTCTCAATCGTCAGGCTGATGTTGGTGTTGACTGCGCCATTGCTCTCATAAGCGCCGCCACTGGTCCAGCCCCTGCCCCGGAAGCTTTCGCCCCAGTGGGGGCCGTCGGTGGTGTTCTCGCTGCCGCTGAACGTACCGGTTTTGCCGTTCCAAGCCGTCGCCCCGGTGGGAACCTTGACGGTGACGGATTTTGTGTCGGTGATGTAATCGAACATCCCCGTTCTCAGCACGGGCGGCGTATCGCCCAGAGTGACGGTAAGGGAAGCCGTCGTTCCGGTGTAAGCGAAGGCGCACACGTTGATGCTTGTGGCCGCCGGGAGGTCCACCGTTTCCAGGGCGGTACAGCCGTAGAAGGTGTTATCGCCGATACTGGTGGCTACCGGGAGGTTTACCGCTGTCAGACCGGTACAGCCACTGAAGGTGGCCAAGCCGATGGTTACGGTCACCGGAAGGTCTACTGTTGTCAGGGCGGTACAGCCACTGAAGGCGGCCAAGCCGATGGTTACGGCCACCGGAAGGTCTACTGTTGTCAGGGCGGTACAGTCGGTGAAGGCCCACCTACCAATGGTTGTGGCCGCCGGGAGGGTTACCGATGTCAGGGTGGCATAGGAGAAAGACTCATCGCTGAGGATGGTTATGCCGGGCAGGGTAATATTTCCCGTGGCCGTGGGCCAGCCGATAAGGGTTTTGCCGTCTTTAGAAAGCAGTTTTCCGCCTTCGGCCTTGTAGTTGGGGTTCTGTGCGTCAATGGTGATGGCGGTTAAACTGGTACATCCAGGAAAGGGATTCCCTTCGGTACTTTCCAGGCTTGTGGGAAGGCTTATCGCCATCAGGGTGCTACAGCCGTAGAAAGCTTCTATGCCGATGTTTGTAACCGCCGAAATGTTTACCGATGTCAGGGCGGTACAGTAAGCGAAGGCGACAGCGCCGATACTTGTGGCCGCCGGAAGGTTTACCGTTTTCAAGGCGTCACAGCCGACGAAAGCCCATTCGCCAATAGTTATGGCCACCGGGAGGCTCACCGTTTCCAAGGCGTCACAGTTGTTGGCGTCGTAGGAGATGAAAGCATAATCACTGACATTGGTGACGGCCCCACCCGTAACGCTTTTGAGGGCGGTAAAGTTTTTGAAGGTGGAGTCACTAAAAGTACCTGCCGCGATGCTTGTGGCCGCATCCGGGAGGATCAGGGAGGCGATCCTGTTTTTGCCAGTACTAATCGTATAGCCGGGGTCAAACTCCGTATTGGTCATCGTGCAGGCCGAAAGGTCCAGGGCCACATACTTGTTCGCGTTGTCTATCGCGGTAAGAAGGGCCGTCCAGCCGTCTGGAAGGTCAACGCTTACCGACAGGGGGATGGGGTCATCGGCGGTGCCGCCGCCGGAAGCGGAACCAAGGTAAGTCCCAATGTTGGCGGTGGGGGCCAGAGGCGCCCACTTTACCGTGACGATCCATTGGGCGGCGGAACCGTCCTCTGCGCTCACGGTGTAGGGAACCAGGAAGGCAAAGTTTTGCGATACGCCGGAAGCGGGGCTGATGCTTACCCCGTCGATGGTAATCGTGGGGGCCATATTTACCGCCGTGCCCTGGGGCACCGTTACTACGACGGTCTGCGCCGCCGCATTAATGCTCCCACTTACCCCGGCCACGGTAAAGCCCGTGATCGCCTTGGCAGAACTGGAACTGGGACCGGGGTCACCGCCGTTACCATCTGTGGGATTGGGGCAGGCCGCGAAGAAAAGGCAACAAACAATGTGGGGTAAAAGAAGAAAACTACTTAACGCATGACGGGGGGGGGGGGAGGGGGGTAAGGAATACTCGAGACTTTCATACAAGACGCTCCTTTATCATACGATGTTTCGCGGGCTCCAAGGCCCTACCCGGACAGGATACCACGGGCGGATGCGGATGACAATGCCAACATCCGGCGGGGTTAAAATTAACCACGAACACCGCGGACGCAGTTTCACGGAGTTGTTGTTTCTCATCCCTCTTCTGTTCGTGTTTGTTCGTGTGGTTCGTGGCTAATCCCTCTTTCTTAATCCCTCGAATTTAATCCCCATTACCCTTTCCAATACGATAAGAATTGAGTATCCTTAAAAAAAGAGGAGCACATGGCCCCCATACGATTTGACGAAACCGACGACCTTATAGACATTTGCCTCGATAACGTGTTCAAGGCCGTATTCACCCGGAATACCCCGGCCTCCCAGGGGGCTCTCTCACGGCTCATTTCCGCCCTGATTGGCCGGGAAATTTCCGTTGCCGCCATAAGCGCCAATGAGCCGCCGGTCGACAGCCTCCGGGACCGGCAAATCCGCTTTGACATCGCCTGTAGAGCCAAAGATGGAGAATTTATCAATGTCGAGATGAGCCTGAATCCCGACCCCTTTGAGCCGGTCCGCCTCGAATTCCACGCCGGGAAACTCTTCACCGGCCAGGACATTCGGGGAACCGGCAAGTCCTACGACGACCTGAAATACGCCTATCAAATAGCGATTTTGGCAAAGGAACGGTTCTTTGCGGATGAATCCGCCTTTCATACCTTTGAATACTACGATCCGGCCCACCGGGTATCGCTGAACGGGAGGAGCCGGATTACAACGGTGGAGTTATCCAAGCTGGACCGGGTAGTGGAAAAACCGATACGGGATATGGACGCTCAGGAACATTGGGCCATATTTTTCCGCTATTTAACCGACAAGGCGAAACGGGGGAAGATAAACGAGATAATAGCCTGTGAGGAGGGAATAGCCATGGCGAGCGAGGTATTGATGACCATCAGTAAAGACGAGGTAGAACGGGCGCGGCTCGTGAGCGAATACAAGTATCAGCTTGATACACAGAGCAAGCTCGTTCATGCCAAACGGGAAGGCATTAAAGAAGTAGCCCGGAATTTTAAGACTCTTGGCGCGCCCATAGAACAAATAGCCCAGGCGACCGGGCTTACCCCGGAAGAAATTGCCGCGTTGTAGAGGGTTGGGGACAGCCCGGAAGGGTGCAAATAGGCGGCATGGATGCCGCTGTGATCAAGCTCGCCGCCGTCCTGCCGGATTCTGACACCGGCGGAGACATTGACAGCTTTTCATTCACTCTTTAGTATTAGGGTATGGCGGATCTTCCATTTTTTAGTGATGCTGATTTTGAACAATACCGCACATTGATATACCATGAGAGTGGTATAAGTTTTACCCCTACAAACCGCTCCATTCTGGAAAGCAGGCTCAAGGAGCGGCTCCGGGAAAACGGCATGGATTCGGTAAAAACTTATTTCGCCGCCATATCCAAAGACAAGGAAGAGCTAAAAGCTTTTCTGGATTCCATTACCACCAACTTGACCCGGTTTTTCCGTAACCAGGCCCATTTTGACGCGCTGGAACATTCTATCGTGCCTGAACTGCTGAAAATCAGGAGCGGTTTCCCCACAACCCTTAAAATCTGGAGCGCCGGCTGTTCCACCGGAGAGGAGCCTTACACCATCGCCATGCTGATGCAGGAAATCCTCCCCCCGCCCTGGAAATTTGAAATCATCGCCAGCGACATCAGCCTTAAATGTCTGATGACCGCCAAAGAAGGTTTTTACGCGGACAGCCGGATTACGGGGATCCCCGACAATTACCTCAAAAAATATCTTGACAAGGTTGAAGGCGGCTACAAGATCCATGCGGATCTTATGTCCAAAATACGGTTCGACTATCATAATTTAAAAAATGATTCGGGCCTGCGGAATCTGGACATTGTCTTCTGCAGGAATGTCATTATCTATTTTGATGAAGCCGCCCAGGCCGCGGTTATCAATCGCTTTTGGGATTCGATGGCTTCCAAATCTTTTCTGTTTATCGGCCATTCGGAATCCCTGTTCGGTATGGATACCAAATTTGAATTTGTCAAAACGGAATGGGCTACCCTGTACCGGAAATTTATATAAGGAGTTAATTCGTGGCGGATGAAATTTCGGTTTTGATTGTTGACGACTCGGCGTTGATGCGAAACCTGATTGGCAGAATGGTTGAAGCCACTCCGGGCCTGGTTGTTGCCGAAAAGGCCATGAACGGTTTTTTTGCCCTGCAAAAGATCCCCCGGGTTAATCCCGATATAATTATCCTGGACCTGGAAATGCCCGAAATGAACGGCATTGAATTTCTCAAGGAGCGGAAAAAGCAGGGGATTAAAATCCCCGTTATTATCCTTTCGTCGATTGCCCGCCGGGGCGCGGAAATAACGATGGAGGCCCTCTCGCTGGGGGCCAGTGATTTTATCCAGAAACCCTCCGGCTCGGTTTCCGAGGACATAGGCTCCGTCAGGGACGCCCTTGTCCCCATGCTGCTGGGATACGGCGGCCAGTACCGCCGGATCATGGGGAAAAAGGTACTGAGTCCCAGCGAATACGCCAAAAAGCCCGATGTTCCCGCCGCGGATACCGGCGCCGTTCACCATCCCGGCCTTGGCCCGGCTCCCGCCGCCCCGGCACCGCCCCCCAGCCAGATCCGCAAGCCAGGAAAAACGGAAATTATCGCCATCGGTATTTCCACCGGGGGCCCCGATGCCCTGCGGGTGGTTTTTTCCAAGCTGGACGCGGACCTCCAGGTCCCCATTGTGGTGGTTCAGCACATGCCCGCGGGCTTTACCAATGAATTCGCCAAAAGCCTGGATCGGCTCTGCCCCCTGGAGGTCAAAGAGGCGGAAGACGGGGACTTAATCCGTCCCGGCCGGGTCCTCATTGCCCAGGGGAACAAGCACCTGGAGGTTGAAAAAAAATCCCTTTCCAGCATTGCCCGTCTTTCCGACGCCCCCCAGGTTTCGGGCCACCGGCCTTCGGCGGATGTGCTTTTTGCCTCCGTGGCTATGGCTTATACCAACCGCGCCCTGGGGGTCATTATGACCGGTATGGGCCGAGACGGCGCCCAGCAGTTGGGAACAATTTACAAAGAGGGGGGCATAACCCTGGGCCAGGACGAGGGCAGCGCCGTAGTGTACGGTATGCCCCGGGTAGCATGGGAACTGGGCCATGTTCAGGAACAGGTCTCCCTGGAAAACATGGCCCGGCGGATCTGCGATGTCGCCAAAACGGCGCGGTAAAAACTTAAAGCTTGGGATTTATGAGCCGTTCCCAAAACCAACCGGGTTTTGGGAACGGCTCACTTATTTCCCCGGTTCCAGGGCCGAGGGCTTAATCCGCCACCGGTTGTCTATTTTTTCAAAGCCGGAAACAGGCAGGGTAATCAAACGTCCGTCTTCGGCGGAAAGTTTTAACTGTCCCAACACCACGTTAACTTCTATCACCTTCCACAGGGTATCGCCGCTGTTTATCGTGATCCCCTCCTGGGGAATAAGGCGGCGCTGTTCGTTGTAAAAACCGTGCTCGTATGAAAGACAGCAGAGGAGCCTGCCGCAGGGACCGGATATTTTCATCGAATTGAGGGATAAATTTTGATCCTTGGCCATTTTGATGGAAACGGGTTTAAGCTTATCCGATACCGCGTGGCAGCAATACGCCCGGCCGCAGACCCCCAGGCCCCCCACCACCCGGGCCTCATCCCGGACTCCTATCTGGCGCAATTCTATCCGGGTTTTAAAAACACCCGCCAGGTCTTTGACCAGCTCCCGGAAATCCACCCGGTTTTCCGCGGTAAAGAAAAACAATATCTTTGGTTTTTCAAGGAGATAATGCACAGAAACCAGCTTCATCTCCAGCTTATGGGTATTTATTTTTTCCCTGCAGATTCGGAAAGCTTCTTTTTCCAGTTCCCGGTTATTGCCGGATTTTCCCAATTCTTCCCGTGAAGCGGGCCGTTCGATCCAGGCAAATTCCTGGGTGGCGGGAATACTGTTTCCCCTCACCTGGCCGATAACCTGGGCCAGGTCCCGGCCGTAACGGGTGGGAACCAGCACCATGCTGCCGGGCTCCAAAGGGTCCCCTTTATATACCGCCAGAAAGGTCTCGTGGGAATAAAACAAACGCAGCCGGTAAATCGGGGTATCCGGGCTTATGGATTCAAAACTTATTCGCCGCCCGGTAATAACATCGGCCTCGTCCGCCTCCTCCCCAATGGGCGTATCCTCCAGGGCGGATATATCTTCATCAACATCTTCATATTCATCAGAATCGCTCATACTTGTTCCTCTATTGAAATAAATCTACCAGAAGACCGGTAATTTCCTCAAGCCGGGCCGTCAGTTCCAGTTGATTGATTTGGCTGGTCAGAATTACGGCGGCCATGTCCTCCAGCTTTTTGTCAATGATCTGAATTTGGACATAGGCTTTCCGTTCCCAGGACTCCGGAGTTCCCCGGGGGCCCGTATAACCGGGCTTGAGGAACTTTGGAATTCCCTCGCTTTCCTGTATCTGAAACCCGTTTTTCACCACATAATACATAAAATCCCGCACTGCCCGCTTATAATGGAGGATTTCATCGGGGAAAGGCCGGTTCCGTAAATCATCGCCCGCGGCACGGACATCATCCATCAACTGGTTAAGCGTCTCCCCGGAAACCGGCAGATCCGGCGGCGCGCCAAGCTCCGTCAGCGATTTTTCCGTCCCCAGCAGGGTAGAAAACAGGGATTTTCGGGAAGCGCCCAGCGGCTTGTTCCGGTCTTTTTTGATCTCTTCCCTGGTGTGGGAATATGCGGCGGGGTTTAAAAAAACTCCCAAAGGGTCAGGAGCATCAACTTTAGCCATGATTTTTGGAAAAAACAGGGAGGACGGATTTAATCCCCTGAATATCCCGGTATTCCGCCAGGGCCTTGCGCCACATTTTTTCGTCGGGACATACCAGAACCTTACCGTGGATAAGACAGCCTTCATCCGCCTGAATCCGCCGGGTAATAATATCCCCCAGCACCAGACCGGTAGACAGGATGATAAGCTGCTCACTGGCAATGATATTACCGTATACCACCCCGCCCACGGTAACCGAGGTGCCCGAAACATTGCTTTTCATCCGGGCCTTTTCGCCGATAACCACCCGCCCCTGGGCGCTTACGTTTCCCATAATGCTGCCGTCCACCCGGGTAAAACCGCCGGTTTCAATATCCCCGCTAATCCGGGTATTGGGGCCAATAATGGTATTTATGGAAAAATCTTCATGTCTGTTGGGGGGCATACACGCCTCAATTACCCGTTGGCCGGGGTTCGCCGGAACCCGCGGTTACCGGGTTTGCCGGGCAATGCTGGAACGGATATTAATATATTTATACGGATCAACCACATCAGAACCTATATGGACTTCATAATGTAAATGGGGCCCGGTGGAAAGACCGGTATTTCCGATCCAGCCGATAATCTCCCCCTGCTGAACCCGCTGGCCTATTTTTACCTTAAAATTCTGCATGTGGGCATACCGCGTATAATACCCGTGTTTATGTTTAATGATAACATAATTCCCGAATCCCGTTTCATCGTAATCTACGGTAACCACCTGACCGTCCGCGGTGCTTACTACCGGATCGCCCTGGCGGTAGGTGGAAAGGTCGATCCCCTTGTGAATATAATACTGGCCGGTAAAAGGATTCTCGTTTTGGCCGAAAAACATGGAAATATGCCCGATACCGCCCTTGATGGGCCAAATGCTGGGGATTTCCTTCAGCAGCGCGATCTGGGAATCCAGAAGCGTACCAAGTTCTTTAACCGGCTCCACCGCCGAGACAAGAAAGGAAGAAATCTGCCGGATATCGTCTACTTCCGGCAGGATACCTTCGGGGGTTTCCCGGATATCAAAAAAAGACGACAAATCCCCCGATGAGGGAGTGGATCTATTGGCCCCCTGAATATCGCCCCCCAATGCGGAAATCGTCCCTGAAAGGGCAGTTTCAAAACCACGGGCTTTCCCCAGCAACTGGGCGACCTCATCCCGCAACTGGTCCAGGTTTCCCTGAACATTCTTCAAATGATCGTCTTTATTGGCCAGCAGATTCCGTGTACCGCTGTAAGACGCGCCGTACCAGAAAAAAGCCCCGATAATACCGGCGCTGACCAGAAAAAAACAGCAGATTGAAAGGACCGTAATATGCAAATTATAAACTTTTTTTTCAGAATGGGGTACAAACACCAGGGTATAACGGCGGCTTAAAAACCGGCCCAGGGCCTGAAAAATACCCCATATCCCCCTGGCGGCAGCTACGGCAACATGTTTGACTTTTTGGACAATACTGTTTTCCAGTCTCTTATATTCATGGACCGAAGCCACGTTTTACCTCTTTATTATAAGGATCATTCTACTATATCAAGACCCGGATGGAATTGTCAATAAAAAACCCACAAAAAACACCGGTTTCCACCAAAGCCTCCTTTTATAATCGGCATATTTGGGGTAAAAAAAGAGGACAGGAGGGGCCGCTTTCAAAATCCGGTTGGTTTTGAAAGAGCCCCGGAGGACAAAAACGACCGAATCGACGCTTCGTATCATAAACGCCCTGAAATCAGTACCCTTCGGCAGGGTATCCAGCTACCGGGACATCGCTTTGGCCGCGGGCCTCCCCAACGGGGCCCGTCAGGTGGCCCGGATCCTCCATTCCATGTCCCGGCCCCAGAACCTTCCCTGGCACCGGATCATCCGGGCCGACGGCCGCATCGCCCTTCCCTGGGGAGGCGGCCGGGAAGAACAAATCGCCCTGCTCCGGGCCGAGGGGGTACGGGTCAGTGACGCCGGGGAGGTATCCCCGGCATTTTACCAATAGCTCCGATCAGTGCAGGGCTTCTTTCAGGGTTTCGGCATTGCCGGTCATAATCTCCAGGTACGTTATTCCCCGGTCAAAATCGCGTTTAGTCACGTTGTGGGCAGCATGGAAGAGCAGTTTTTTCGCCCCCGTAGCCTCGCAGATGGTGTCGGCGATTTTTTCATTGGAGAGTTCAATATGGAAAACCACGGGAATTTTTTCATCCCGGACCTTGTTGATTAAAAAGGCCACCGTCGCGGCGCTGGCTTCCGTTTCGGTGGAACAGCCGCGGAAGGCGGCAAAATAACTGAGGCCGTAGGCGTCGGCGAAATAACGGAAGGGGAAGCGGTCGCCAAATACCAGGGGCTTTTGTGTACCCCGGCTCACCACATCCCGGAACGCGGCGTCCAGGACATCCAGTTTTTCAAGATACGCGGCGGTGTTTGTCCGGTAGCCCGGCGCGTTTGCCGGGTCCGCTTCGCAGAGGGCGGCGGAAATCTTTTCCACAATAAGTTTCGCGTTCCGGGGAGAAGTCCATACATGCTCATCCAGCTCCGCTTCCTCGTGGTCATGGTCGTGCTCTTCTTCTTCCTCCTCCTGCATGCCTTCCACAAGCTCCTCTTCCACCACATCCACACAGTCCATAAGACTGATAATTTTTGTTTTGCCGGTCTTGATGGACGATAAAATCCGGTCCGCCCAGGCGTCGGATTCACCCCCCACGTATATAAAAATATCGCTCCGCTGAATTTTGATAATATCCTGGGGGGTCGGCTCAAAAGAATGGCTTTCCGCCCCCGGAGGAAGCAGCATGGACAGATTCACATTGGCCCCGGCGATTTCCCGGATAAAATCATAGGGGGGAAAGACCGTGGTAACCACCGTTACTTTGCCGTTGTCATTTCCGGCCCGGTCCCCCTGGGGCTTGGCGAATACGGTGATACCACAGAATATCAGCAAAGATATAATGATAAAAAAACGTTTCATAACAAAAACTCCTTCAAAAAGATTTGGTTCATGATCCGCGGCTCTGACAAGCAAAGCTTGTCCGGCAAGCCTGGATTTAACAGAAAGACCGGCCCAAGATTATGGGAACCTCTGAAAACCCCGGTTGGGTTTCCAGAGGTTCCTCGCCGGATTTTGGAAACGCCCCGCGCGGGGGAGCACGTACCAGGCAAGCCGCCGGTAAGCCCGGCCGGGTTCCCGGAGCTTCCCCGGTCCGCCGGGCTTTACCGCTCAGATATTCAGGCGGACTTTCAGGCTGACGGAAGTCGGTCTGGTTAAAAGAGAAGAAAAAAATTTCAATAATCCCGCCGCGGCTCCAAAAAGACCAAGGCCGCCCAAAAGCCGCGCCGCCGCCGGCCCCAAATACTTTAGCCGCTCCATAGCCGCGCGCAGTTGTAAACAGACCGGACAATAGTCGCCGGGGGAACAGTCATGATCCGCGTGGAGGACGATAAAAATCACCGAAAAGACCAGGGCCGCGAGAACGGCGCCATACAAAAGAACCGTGGGTTTTCCCGGCGCTTTACCTGTCATGTTTCATCCTTTCCTATGCAGTTCCCGCAGCGGCCATAAAACACCGTTTTAAGGGCGTTAATCCGGAACCGGTGTTCCTTAAAAATATGCCGCCGGATTTTATTCAACACATCACATTCAAGGTGGATAAGGGTTCCGCACTCTTCACATTTCAGATGGAAATGTTCCCGGCATTCAGCATCGTCTTCGATATATTGATAGCAGGCGCTTTTGCCTTCGCTGAGTACATATTTTCGGATTCTCCCCTCTCCCGCCAATTTTTCCAGATGCCGGTAGATCGTGGTCTGCCCGATACCCGATCCTTCATCGGCAAAATACCGCGCCGCCTCATTAACCGTAACATGCCTGCCGCTCAGAGACTCAAGGTAATCAAGGATACGTTTCCCCTGCCTGGTGGCATAATTTGCCGGGCGATTATGTTCCATGCCAGAACTGTAGCAGACCGGTTTTATATTGTCAATATGAAAATGAATGTTGTTTTCATATTCGGGATGAGCCACCGGGAAAACGTTTCCGTACCGGCCAGGCTTGAAGCCCGCCCGCCTAACCAAATTTTCATCTTTTTCTCATCATCTTTTCATGCTGCGTATGTATGGTTTGCCTTGGATTATTCGCGTAAAAAATCTGTATGGAGGGTATGATGATGAGAGAAAAACACAGTCTGACGGAAAAAAGCGGCCGGCTCCCGGCCATCAGCCGCTTTTGTATCACCCTGGCGGCCCTGCTCCTGCTGGCCGGAACACCCCTGTTCGCCAAGGCCCAAACCGACAACGGTTCGGGGCGGAACACCGCCACCGCCCAGGGGGGCAGGGCCAAATACGTGTTCCTGTTTATCGGCGACGGCATGGCCATGTCCCAGATCAGTTCCACCGAGGTCTACGCCACCGCCCGGTCTTCCAAGGACATTAACATCACCCGGCTCGGCTTTACCCAACTGCCCATATCGGGGCTTACCACCACTTACGACGCGGGAACCTTTATTACCGATTCCGCCTCCGCGGTAACGGCCATTGCCACGGGGAACAAAACCCTGAGCGGGGTCATCAACATGGACCCGGGAAAAACCAAAAGCTTTAAAACCATCGCCGAATACGCCCACGAAGCGGGAATGAAAGTGGGCATCGTCTCCTCGGTAACCCTGGATCACGCCACCCCGGCGGGCTTTTTTGCCAAAGTCCCCTCCCGGAGCAATTACTACGACATTGCGGTTCAGATGGTACAAAGCGGCTTTGAGTACTTCGCCGGTGGCGGCCTCCTGCAGCCCACAGGCAAAAACAGCGATCAGGCCGACGCGATACAACTGGCCAGGGGCGCGGGGTATACCTACGTCAACTCCAAAGCGGCTTTTGAAGCCCTCAGGCCCGGCGCCGGCAAGGTGCTGGCCATCAACGGAACCCTCCAGGATTCCGGCTCCATGCCCTACGAACTGGATCGCCAGAGCAGCGATCTTTCCCTGGCGGACTATACCCGCAAAGGGATTGAGCTTCTGTCGGACAACCCCCAGGGGTTCTTCATGACCGTGGAAGGCGGGAAGATTGACTGGGCCTGCCACGCCAACGACGCGGGGGCCGCCATTCACGATGTCATCGCCTTTGACAACGCCGTAAAAGCGGCGCTGGATTTTGCCCGGGCCCACCCCCAGGACACCCTCATCATCGTAACCGGGGATCACGAAACCGGCGGCATGACCATCGGTTTTGCGGGAACCCAGTACGACACCTTCTTCGACAAGGTGGCCCTGCAGAAGAAGTCGTTTATCGCCTTCAACGACGAAGTCCTCGGCCCCTACAAGCAAAATACCCCCATCGCACGGGCGCGGCTGGCGGACCTGCTCCCGGCAATTAAGGACGCCTTCGGCCTGGACTACAACGCCCTTTCGGAGTTCCAAAAACAGCAGCTTGAGTTCGCCTTCCAGCGATCCATGGGGAACGAGATTGAGCGGCCCGTGGCCGAAGATCAGTACCTCCTCTACGGCGGCTACGAACC
>JAISAN010000179.1 GCA_031266635.1 Treponema sp.
ACAAAGAGACATACCTTTCCGATGGAAGCGGAGGTAAAATATTCGAGAAAAGGGCTGGCGAAGCCCATAAGCAGGGCGCCGTAAAGCGCGCCGGTAAGGCTCCCGATTCCCCCAAGGACCACTACCAGAAAACTGTCCACAATGTAGTTCTGCCCTGTGGATGGGCCGATAGACCCCAGCAGGGCTACCATACTGCCCGCAATTCCCGCCAGGCCGGAACCGAATACAAAGGTCATGGTATCGATCCGCCGGGTGTTAATGCCCATACAGCCTGACATGGGCCGGAGCTGCATCACCGCCTGCATTTGCCGGCCAATCCGGCTCCGGTACAGGATCAGGACCAGGGCGCCCAGAATGGCGAAGGCCACAAAAAAGATAAAGATCCGGGTATAGGGAATTCGGATCCCCATAACCATCAGCCCTCCCTTCAAAATTTCCGGGGTCGCCACATCCACATTACTGGCCCCAAAAACATTGCGGGCGAATTCCTGGAGTACCAGACTTAATCCCCAGGTGGCCAGAATACTGCCGTAGGGGTTGCCGTAGAGGCGGCGGATAAGAAGCCGTTCCGCGGCCCAGCCCGCCAGACCTGCCGCGGCAAAGGCCAGGGGTATGGACAAAAAATACGCTCCCCCCGGAGAGGCGGGGAGCAGTTTCTGCAGCAGGTGGCTGGTGTAGGCTCCCAGCATGAGAAATTCCCCGTGGGCGAAATTCGTAATACCCATCATGCCGAAGGTGATCGTAAGGCCCAGGGCGATGAGTAAAAATATAGACGCCAGACTCAGGCCGTTAACCAGTTGGGTAAGGAATACGCCCATGAAAAATCCTCCTATTTTAACAGGGCCGGAAAGGGTTCCGGCACTACCGGGCCGCTGGTCCTCCAGACCACTTCAAACTGGCCCGAAGGCAGGGCCCTGCCGATCTGGACAATTTTGCGGGTGTGATTATTCGACGGTTCAATAGTAACCAGTCCTTCAGGGGCCTGCCAGGAAACACCCTTGAGGGCCTCCCGCACCTTGCCGGTATCAAAGGTCCCGGCCTTTTTCACCCCCTCGGCCCAGAGGTAGACGCCGAAGTACCCCGCCTCGATAGGATCATCGGTCATCCGGTTCGCTCCGTATTTTGCCTTAAACCGCTGAATCCAGGCGGCGTTTTCCGGCGTTTCCATGCTCATAAAATAATTCCACGCCGCGTAATGTCCCGCCATGTTATCCGTGCCGATACCCGCCAGTTCTTCCTCGGCGACGGAGAAGGACATGACGGGGATCTGATCCGCGCTAATCCCCGCGGCTTTTAGCTGCTTAAAAAAAGCCACGTTGCTGTCTCCGTTCAGGGTATTCAGGATCGTTTCGGGCCGCAGCTCCAGAATCCGGGCTACCACCGTGGTATAATCCGCGTGGCCCAGGGGCGTGTATTCTTCGGCGATGGCCTGCCCTCCCTCAGCGGCGAGCTGGGCTTTGATGATCTGGTTGGCGGTCCGGGGGAACACATAATCGGAGCCCAGAAGGAAGAAGCGCCGCTTGCCCTCCCCCAGCAGCCAGCTTACCGCGGGCATGATCTGCTGATTGGGAGCCGCGCCGGTATAGATAATATTCGGCGAGGCTTCAAGCCCTTCGTACTGGACGGGATAGAAAAGCAGATGGTCCAATTCCTCAAAAACCGGCAGCACCGCCTTGCGGGACGCGGAGGTCCAGCAGCCGAAGACTACCGAAACCTTATCGCTCCGAATCAGTTTCTCCGCCTTTTCGGCAAAGGTAGGCCAGTCGGAAGCGCCGTCTTCGACCACCGGGACGATCCGGCTGCCCAGGAGCCCTCCGGCGGCGTTGATCTCCTCAATGGCAAGGAGGGATGCGTCACGGACGGCAACTTCGGAAATAGACATGGTTCCACTCAGGGAGTGGAGGATGCCAACCTTGACGGTCTTTTCTCCCTGGCCGCATCCGGCAAAGACCAGGGCCGCGGCAAAGGCGGCGGCAACGGTGATACGATGTATCTTCATAGTTTCTCCTCTCTTGTTGACGGGACGGCGGCATGACCGCTTTCCAGCCGTAGTTTGAGAAATAATATGCAGAATCCGTACCAAGTGGATTAAAAAACCAACGTTTTTTTCGGAAACCTTCTTTTTTTTGAAAAAATCCGTAAATTTAAAGCATTAGGACGAAAAGATCACAATTTTAGAGGATATAATTCCGAAAAAATCATACATAAACGTAAGATTAAAAAAACAAAGATACAAAAATGTCGCTTTCCGGTATTTGAGGCTGTTCCAAAACCCGGTTGGTTTTGAAACAACCTCATTTCAAAAAAGATTGTAGAGCTGGGCCAGGGCCAGCTTTTTCGCCGGTTTGGAATCAATGCGGACCCCGTCAAGCTTAACCTCGTAGGTTTCACTGTTCACATCGATCGTTGGGGTGGCGTTATTAAAACGCATATCTTTTTTGGAAATGCTCCGGCATCCTTCCACCGGGAGGACCCGTTTTTGGAGTCCCAGTTTTTCCGCGACCCCTTCCTCCGCGGCGATTTTCGATATAAAGGTAACGCAGGTACGGTACTTTGCCTTTCCCGCGGCGCCGAACATGGGCCGGTAAAAAACCGGCTGGGGAGTGGGGATGGAAGCGTTGGGGTCTCCCATCTTCGCGGCGATGATCATCCCCCCCTTGATAATAATTTCGGGCCTGACCCCAAAAAAAGCGGGGTTCCAGAGTACCAGATCCGCGATTTTGCCCTTTTCCACAGACCCCGTATAAGGGGCAATTCCGTGGGTAAGGGCGGGGTTTATCGTATATTTGGCAATGTACCTCTTGACCCGGTAATTGTCGCTGCCGCCGGCGTCCTCCGCCAGCGGGCCCCGTTCCTTTTTCATTTTGTCCGCGGTCTGCCAGGTTCGGATGATAACTTCCCCTACCCGCCCCATGGCCTGGGAATCGGAACTCATCATGCTGAAGACTCCCATGTCGTGGAGTACATCTTCGGCGGCGATAGTCTCGGGGCGGATCCGGGAATCGGCGAAGGCCAGATCCTCGGGGATTTTTTTGTCCAGGTGGTGGCAGACCATGAGCATATCCAGATGTTCATCCAGGGTGTTGACCGTGAAGGGCATGGTAGGATTAGTGGACGAGGGCAGCACATTGGGAAAAGCCGCGGCCCTGATAATGTCCGGCGCGTGACCGCCTCCGGCTCCTTCGGTGTGGTAGGTGTGGATAGTCCGCCCCGCAATGGCGTTCAACGTATCCTCCACAAAACCCGCCTCGTTGAGGGTGTCGGTATGAATCGCCACCTGAACATCGTACATATCAGCAACCCGCAGGGCCGCGTCGATGACCGCCGGGGTGGCTCCCCAGTCCTCGTGGATCTTGAGCCCCATAGCTCCGGCCCGGATCTGCTCAATCAAAGGGGCTTGGGAGGAACAGTTTCCCTTACCCAGAAAGCCCAGGTTCATGGGGTATTCTTCGGCGGCCTTCAGCATCATCCCCATATTCCAGGGACCGGGGACGCAGGTGGTGGCGTTGGTTCCGTCCGCCGGGCCCGTACCGCCGCCGATCATGGTGGTAATCCCCGAATAGAGGGCCGTATCGATCTGCTGGGGAGAGATAAAATGGATATGGGTATCAATGCCCCCGGCGCTTACAATGAGCCCTTCCCCGGCCAGGGCTTCCGTGGAAGCTCCCACCACCATGCCCGGCGTAACCCCGTCCATAATATCGGGATTCCCCGCCTTGCCGATGCCGGCGATCTTCCCGTCTTTGATCCCGATGTCGGCCTTATAAATGCCGGTATAATCGACAATCACCGCGTTGGTAATCACCAAATCCAGATCCCCTCCGGCGCTGGTGGTATTGGCGGACTGGCCCATGCCGTCCCGAATGGTTTTTCCCCCGCCAAACTTGATCTCGTCCCCGTAAACGGTACAGTCTCTTTCAATCTCGATGATCAGATCCGTATCGGCCAGCCGAAGCCGGTCCCCCGTAGTGGGGCCGAACATCGCGGCGTAACTTTTGCCGGATATGCGATGGGCCATTTCCGCCTCCTTTAGTGGGCATCGCCCTTCTTAATTTCTTCGATGAAGCCCCGCAGCCGGGCCTTTTCCAGGGAAGCCGCCAGGGAACCGGCGTTTGCCTGATCTTCCGTAAGGCCGTTCAGCCCGAAAAAGCGCTTCCGTCCCCCGGCCTCTGTCAGAATCACCGTCCGGGTTTCCCCCGGCTCAAAACGCACCGAGGTTCCCGAAGGAATGTCCAGCCGCATACCGAAGGCGGCTTTCCGGTCAAAACGCAGGAAACGGTTTACCTCAAAAAAATGAAAATGGGAGCCCACCTGAACCGGCCGATCCCCGGTATTGGAAACCCAGAGGCTCAGGGTCCTCCGGCCCTCGTTCAGGACAATTTCTTTGTGATAAACAAAAAGTTCGCCCGGTACCATAGCGCCCCCTTATATCTTTTTGACAGGATCGTGGACGGTAACCAGTTTGGTACCATCGGGAAAGGTAGCCTCAATCTGAACCTCCCGGATCATTTCGGGAACCCCTTCCATTACATCGGCGGCGCTGAGAATCCGCGTCCCCGCCTCCATCAGTTCCGCCACGGTTTTGCCGTCCCTGGCATATTCCAGCAGTTCCGAGCTGATCAGGGCCACCGACTCCGGGTAGTTCAGCTTCAAGCCCCGGCTTTTCCGCTGTTTCGCCAGCTCCCCGGCAGTATGGAGCATCAGTTTTTCCATGTCCTTGGGCGTCAATCTCATGGCAAAATCCTCCCGCAATCTTCCATCCCTCAAGGGGCAAAAAAAGTGAAACACAGGGAAGCGGAAACTGTCAAGGGCGAAATTTTTTTACCTTCTTTTTCTCTCTTTTTGCAACTCCGTAATTTCCCCTTGTCCCCGGCCGTCCCGCTTGTTATGATAAAAAAAGGAGTATCCATGATTGCCAAAATCAGCAAGACCCTTCTCCTGGAAATTGACGTTCAAAACGATTTCTGCCCTTCCTACGTTTCCCTTTCCGGCGAAAAATACCCCGCCGGGGCTCTGGCGGTAAACCGGGGGGATGAAGTTATCGGGCCGCTTAACGCGCTGGCGGCGGCGTTTGCCGCGGCGGGGGGCCGGGTGGCGGCTACCCAGGACTGGCATCCCGGGGGACACGTTTCCTTTGCCTCCGCCCACCGGGAGAAAAAGCCGGGGGACCTGATCGATCTTCCCCCGGATACGGCCGCGGGAACCGCGGAACTCAGGGCTCAGGTTCTTTGGCCGGATCACTGCGTCCAGGGGAGCCGGGGGGCGGAGTTTCACGAAAAACTGGACCTTCGGCCGGTAAACCTGATCGTCCGCAAGGGCTTCCGTTCCGGCCTGGATTCTTATTCGGCTTTTTTTGAAAATGACCGGAAAACCCCCACCGGGCTTGAGGGCTGGCTTCGGGGCCTGGGTATAACAAGAGTTATACTGGGGGGGCTGGCCACGGATTACTGCGTATATTACAGCGCCCTGGACGCCCGGCGGCTCGGATTTGAAACCGCCGTTCTTACCGACGCGGTCCGGGGGGTGGATTATCCCGAAGGCTCGGTGGAAAAGGCCCTGGACGAAATGAAGACCCAGGGGATCGGCCTTTGCCGTTCCGGGGACATACTCCGGGAGCTTCTATAATGAGCGGCGCCCCCATATCCGATTCCGCCAGTTCGGCCCTTTTTACCGATTTTTATTCCCTCACCATGGCCCAGGGGTATTGGAAAAAAAATATCAACCACCGGGCGATTTTTGAAATGTTTTTCCGCCGTCAGCCCTTCGACGGCGGCTTTACGATCTTTGCGGGCCTGGGAACCATGATCGAAAAGCTGCAAAGTTTTTCTTTTTCGGAAAGTGATATAGAGTACCTTCGCGGCCTGGGCGGTTTTGAGGAAGCTTTCCTCGATTACCTCAGGGGCTTTCATTTTTCCGGGTCCCTGCTGGCTTTTGATGAGGGAACGGCGGCCTTTCCCCTGGAACCGCTTGTCCGGGTGGACGGCGGACTCATTGAGTGTCAAATCATTGAGGGGATGCTGCTCAATACCATCAACTTCCAGAGCCTTATCGCCACCAAAGCCGCCAGGGTCTGGCTCGCCTCGGGGAAGGGCTCCATCATGGAGTTCGGCCTCCGCCGGGCCCAGGGGTACGACGGGGCCATGTCCGCTTCCCGGGCCGCCTATATTGGCGGCGCGGCGGGGACTTCCAACACCCTGGCGGGGAAACAATTCGGCATCCCCGTACTGGGCACCATGGCCCATTCCTGGGTTATGGCCTTCCCCACTGAAGAAGAAGCTTTCCGGGCCTATGCGGAACTGTACCCCAGCCGGACCATTTTTCTTATAGATACCTACAATACCTTAAAAAGCGGGGTCCTCAACGCCATCAAGGTGGGAAAAGAACTCATCTCGGCGGGGGAAAATTTCGGGGTCCGGCTGGATTCGGGGGACATCCAGTATCTTTCCGGGGAAGTCCGGCGGATCCTTGACGAGGCGGGGCTGAACCGGGCAACCATTACCGTATCCAACGATCTGGATGAATCGATCATTGAAGCCCTGGTAGCCAAAGGCGCGCCGGTCAACACCTGGGGGGTTGGCACCCGGATGGTAACCGGCGCTACCGAGGCCGCCTTTACCGGGGTATACAAACTTGCCGCCCGGGAAAACGCCGAAGGAACCCTGATTCCGGTGATAAAATTTTCCGATAATCCCGAAAAAACCACCACCCCCGGAATCAAGCAGGTCTGGCGGCTCAAGGACAGCCAGGACAAGGCGGTGGCGGATGTACTCTGCCTTGATGATCCGCATAATCCCGATCTTATCGAAGAAGGAAAACGTTACGCCTTCTGGCACCCTTCGGCGGATTACCGGCATTTTTACCACGAAACCGGGGAGAAGGCCGAACCATTGCTCAAGCCCTGGCTTGAAAACGGAAAACTCATCTCCCCCCTGCCCTCCCTGGCGGAGATCCGGGCCCGGACCGAAGAAAATCTGGAATCCCTGGACTCCACGTATAAGCGGCTCCTCAATCCCCATGTATACAAGGTTTCGGTCAGTTCACGGCTCCGGGATCTCAAGCTGGAACTGATTAAAAATTATCTGGGGGATTTATAAATATGGATGAGCTGTGCCTGCGATTTGTCAATTGCCCGGCGGATACAAAGGAACCCATATATTGTCCCGCGGGCGTCCGGGCGGATACCCTGCTCAGTCATTTTGGCATTCAGGAACATGAAATCGCGGCGGTCCGGGTAAACAACGAAATTCTGCCCCTTAATATCCGGCTGGAGGTAAACGCCGTTCTGGAACCGGTACTGCTGGATTCTCCCGAGGGCCTTATGATTTACCGCCGTTCCCTGGCGTTTCTGCTTGCCATTGCCGCCCGGGAGCTTTTCCCCGAACGGAACCTCTACATCGGCCACTCCCTGGGAAACGGTTATTATTATACGTTTACCACCGGGAAAAAACCGGAAGAAGAGGAGATACGGAATTTAAAAAAGATAATGGAACGGCTGGTCCGGGAAAATCATCCTATCATCCTTAGGTATGCCGCCTATAATGAGGCGCTGGAAATTTTCAAAAAAAACAATCAAATCGCCACCAGCAGAATTCTGGAACACCGCAGTGAATCCCGGATCAAAATAAACGAATGTAAGGGTTATGCGGATATTTTTATCGAACCCCTGGTACGGCGGACGGGCCTGCTTTCCGCCTTTGATCTCCAATCCTACGAGGAAGGTTTCCTGCTCCGTTTTCCCGGCGCGGGCCGGGGCCAGGACATTGATCCCTTTGAAAACTGTCCCGGCATTTTTTCGGTTTACCGGGAATATAAAAAATGGGGCCGTATTGTCGGGGTCCGTTCAGTGGGGGAACTAAACGCCCGGATTTCCGATCGCAGCATCAGAGATTATATCAGAATTGCCGAAGCTTTTCAGGGGCGAAAGCTGGTAGAGATTGCCGAAAAAATTTACGAAAAGCGGGACACCCTGAAGATGATATTAATCGCCGGACCTTCCAGCTCCGGTAAAACCACCAGCGCCAAACGGCTTGCCATTGAACTAATGGTGATGGGAATAAAACCCCTTGCCATCAGCCTGGACGATTATTATGTGGGAACCGACAAAACCCCCCGGGACGAAAAGGGGGAACCGGATTATGAATGTCTTGAAGCGCTGGATGTGCCCTACCTCAACCGGCAGCTCCTGGAGCTCCTGGCGGGAGAAGAAATTACCCTGCCGGTTTTCAATTTCAAGGCCGGCAAACGAAAAGAAACGGGGGGCAGGAAGATCAGCATGGACCGGCGGACCATACTGATCGTTGAAGGGATCCACAGCCTCAACGACGCGCTGACCGCCGAGATAAAGCGGGAGCTTAAATTTAAACTCTACGTGTCCGCCCTGACCCAGCTCAACCTGGATGATCACAACCGAATTCCCACCAGCGATAACCGGCTCCTGCGGCGCATGGTCCGGGATTACCAGTTTCGGGGAAAAGACGCGGCGGGAACGATCAAAATGTGGCCCAGCGTCCAGCGGGGGGAACGGAAACATATCTTTCCCTTCCAGAACAGCGCGGACGCGGCCTTTAATTCGGCCCTGGATTATGAATTGGCGGTGCTGAAATTTTACGCCGATACCCTGCTCCGGGCGGTAAAACCCGGCGTCTGTGAATACGCCGAAGCGGCGCGGCTCCTTTCGTTCCTCGAAAACTTCGCCCCCATCCCGCCCCAGTATGTACCGGGAACCAGTATACTGAGGGAATTTATCGGCGACAGCGAGTTTAAGTATTAAGTGAACAGCCCGGGAGAAAAAGTATGAGAGTGATAAAAGCCGCCCTGCTTACCGAAGCGGTAAAACGGCTTTTTATTAAGGCCAATCGATCGCTGCCCCAGGATGTACGGGACTGTATCCGCTCCTGTTATGAAAAAGAACCCTGGCCCGGCGCGCGGGACAGCCTGGAAAAAATTATCGAAAATTTTGAACTGGCGGAAAAAAACCAGGTTCCCGTCTGCCAGGATACGGGGATAGCCTGCGTTTTTCTGGACATCGGCGAAGAAGTCCATGTTGAGGGGAATATCCGGGCTGCGGTGGACGAGGGGATCAGGCTGGCCTGCCGGGAAGGCTGCCTCCGGGCCTCGATGGTGGCCGATCCGCTCAGGCGGATTAACACTTCCGACAATACCCCGGCAATGGTGTATATCAATTTTACCGGCGGCGATAAAATTGATCTTACGGTAGCTCCCAAAGGTTTCGGCAGTGAAAACATGAGCCAGGTGAAGATGCTCCGCCCCTCCGACGGGGAAGCGGGGCTTATCGACTTTGTGGTTTCCGCGGTGGAAGCCGCGGGCCCCAACCCCTGCCCCCCCATTGTAGTGGGAATCGGCGCGGGCGGCGTCTTTGACAAGGCCGCTTTCCTGGCAAAAAAAGCCCTGCTCCGTCCCCTGGGCGTCTCCCATCCCGATCCCTATTACGCCGGCCTTGAGCGGGAGATTCTCAGCCGGATCAACGCCCTGGGAATCGGCCCCCAGGGTTTCGGCGGCCGCACCACCGCTCTTTCCGCGGCCATTGAAGTCATGCCCACCCATATAGCGGGACTTCCCGCGGCGGTAAACATCAACTGCCATGTCAGCCGCCACGCCCGGGAGAGCCTCTGATGGTACACCGCATACAAGTCCCCCTGACCCGGGAAAAGGCGGCGGCCATTTCCGCCGGGGATCAGGTGTATATAAGCGGGGACCTCTACACAGCCCGGGACGCGGCCCACCGGCGGCTGATGGAACTGCTGGACGAAGGCAAGCCCCTCCCCTTCCCGGTTAAAGATACGGTCATCTACTATGTGGGCCCCAGTCCTGCCGCGCCGGGGCAGGTCATTGGCTCCGCGGGTCCCACTACCAGTTACCGCATGGACGCCTGGACGCCCCGGCTGCTGGAACGGGGACTCCGGGGAATGATCGGCAAGGGAAAACGTTCCGCGGAAGTTATCGCCGCCATGCAAAAAGCCGGGGCGGTATATTTCGGCGCCCTGGGCGGCGCAGGCGCCCTGCTTTCGCGGCGGATAATAAAGGCCCAAATCATCGCCTTTGAAGATCTGGAAACCGAAGCGATCAGGAAAATCACCGTGGAAGACTTCCCCCTTACCGTGGTGATCGACAGCAGGGGAAACAACCTCTATGAGACGGGACGGGAAGAATATTTGCGGCAGTATGCCGGGGGGCTGCCGCCCTCCTTCAAGTAAATTTTTTGATCCCGTGAAGCTTCGCTTTTTGGTTCCCATAAGTCCGTTTCACGCCTAATGGCCCTTACGAACTTGAAAAAAATAATAAATTGGAATATACTACCCGCAGTATGGATGATTTTATTTGTCCCCAATGCAAGACCGGGACCCGCATGGAAGATTTTGTAAAAAATTACCAGGTCTGCCCTTCCTGTAGTTACCATTCCCGCCTGAGCTGGCAGGAACGGCTCAAGCTCACCGCGGATGAGGGTAGTTTTATTGAATTTGATCAAACCCTGGATTCCGAAAATCCTATTGGATACCCCGGTTACCGGGAAAAGATAACAGAACTCCAGCGGGAAAACGGAATCCGGGAAGCGGTAGTAACCGGCCGCTGTACCATTCAGGGGTATCCCGCGGTACTTGGCATTATGGACAGTCATTTTATGATGGCAAGTATGGGGAGCGTGGTGGGAGAAAAAATCGCCCGGCTCTTTGAATACGGGACGGAACAGGGGCTGCCGGTTATCATATTTACCGCCTCGGGGGGCGCCCGGATGCAGGAGGGGGTCATTTCGCTGATGCAAATGGCAAAGACCTCCGGCGCCGTGGCCCGGCATAATCTGGCGGGGGAACTGTACATTACGGTGATGACAGACCCCACCACCGGAGGCGTTACCGCTTCCTTCGCGTCCCTGGGGGACATTATTATCGCGGAACCGGGGGTTTTGATTGGCTTTGCCGGGAAGCGGGTTATCCAGGGGACTATCGGGCAGGCTCTGCCGGAAAAATTCCAGACCGCCGAATTTGTCTACGAACACGGTTTTGTGGATATGATCGCCCGCCGGGATTCCATGAGGAATCTATTGTCCCAGCTTATCCGTCTCCACGGTTACGGTACCGAAGAACAAAGGAAAACAGTATGTCAAAATTAAGCGCCACCGAACGGCTGAGTCTACTTCATGTCCTTACCCGCCCTTCGGTATATGATTATATTCCCCATATTCTTGATTCCTTTACCGAATTTCACGGCGACCGGTATTTCGGAGACGATCCGTCGATCATGGGGGGCATTGGCCTCCTGGGCGATACGCCGGTAACGCTGATTGCCCAGGTTCGGGGCAGGAACATTGAGGAATTGCAAAAAACAAATTTTTCCATGCCCCATCCCGAAGGTTACCGCAAGGCCCTGCGCCTGGCAAAACAGGCGGAAAAATTTCACCGCCCGGTGATCTGCTTTATTGATACTCCGGGGGCATACTGCGGGGTAGGCGCGGAAGAACGGGGACAGGGGGAGTCCATCGCCCGAAACCTGATGGAGTTTATGACCCTGAAAACGCCGGTCATTTCGGTGATCCTTGGGGAGGGGGGAAGCGGCGGCGCGCTGGCCCTGGGGGTATGCGACGAATTAGCCATGCTGGAAAACACCCTCTATTCGGTTATTTCCCCCCGGGGTTTTGCCTCCATTTTATGGAAGGACGCCTCCCGGGAAAAGGAAGCGGCGGAGTTGATGAAAATATGCGCGGAAGATCTGTACGAACTGGGGGTCTGCGACGCCATTATCAACGAGCCGGAAGGGGGCGCCGACAAGGATATTCCCGCCACGGCAAAAAACATCCTGGACTACCTTTCCGCCGCGCTGCAGCGGCATTCCCCCGGCGACACCGCCGCCCTGTTGGAAAAACGGTATCAGAAATACCGCCGGATCGGCGCCTTTACGGAATGAAGCTAAAAAAGAAAAAAATTAGCGGTTCTTGAAAAAGAAATAGATCGTATTCTCCATAATCAATAATTGCCGCCTGGAAAGGGGCCGAGAGGGTAACATACCATCGGTTTCTTCCAGGCCGGAAAAGAGACGCATCGTTCCAGTTGCCGAAAAAAAACAAAAAAAATTGAAAAATACTTGTTTTTATAAAAAAAATGAGATATAAATTATTTACAGACGACATTAAGGGAAGAACCAAACCATAATCATGTTTTGGAACTTCTTTACGAAAACAGAAATTTTTGAGGATAAAGGGTGATGAAGGAAGCGTGTAATTCCTTATATAATATAGACTTTGGGGGGGGGGGGGGGGGGGGGGGGGGGGGGGGGGGGGGGGGGGGGGGGGGGGGGGGGGGGGGGGGGGGGGGGGGGGGGGGGGGGGG
>JAISAN010000024.1 GCA_031266635.1 Treponema sp.
TGAAGGTAACATCTTTCCAGCCGGTACTGCTTAGAAAGTTATCGCCGTCGTTGACGAGTTCCCCAAAGGTCGCTTTGGAAGTGTTTGATTCTTGGGCAAACAAGAGGGCCGCCCCAAACATCATCATCGCTGCCAAGACGATGACCCTTTTGGTTTTCTTGCTCATAAAAGACTCCTTTTGCATAGCTTTTTGTTTAAACAATTCGCTGTACGTGTACCCTGACAGGGCGGAATACGCATGCATACCCCTTTAAACGGAACTAATATAACAAAAATGACATGTTTTGTCAAGTAGACAATAGTTCCGCAATTCCGAATTCAAAAAATGATCAAATGGGACCGCCCCCAATGAATCCTTCCCGGTGGCGGAACCGGAACAGCATATCGATGAAATCCCGGTTTTCCTGGGGCCGGGTTTTGAAATAGTAGAGGTGGCTCCCGCAGCGGCAGTCGGAGCAGCCGAAGCCCGGAATCCCCCGGCCTCCCAGGGCCGCCAGCGCCGCGGCCAGATCACATTCCAGGTTCCGGTAACTGTAAACCGGCAGGGCTTTGATGGCGGCGGCAAAGGGGCAGAGGTAATCCAGATGCCAGTGTTTCCGCTTCCCCGTTTTCCGCAGATGGCGGCTGATCCGTTTTGCCAGGTTCTTCCGGGCCGAACCGGCGTACACGTACCAGCCGGGCCGGAACGCCAGGTTCCCCAGGGCGCCAATTTCCGCCTCGCAGGGTTCCGCCAGTTCCAGAATAACCAAGTAGTTCCCCCCGTCTCCCGCGGCCAGTTCTCCGTGGGACAGATCCACCGGAATTGACCGGGCCGCCAGCGTCGCGTTCCCATCGGGGCCGCAGTGGAGGAGGCCGGCGTGAATTGCCACCGGCCCTCCCGGACCGTTCTCCGCCGCGTGGCCGTACTTACTTAACGCCGCCGCGAAAAGCGGGTCCGTGTGCAGGTTGGGGATAAAGACCCGGGGTTTCCCGTGGACGATCACGAACAGCACATGGCACTGATAGCCCTGGGCGCTGAGGGCCGCCAGTTCCTCCAGATGTTTCAGCGCCCGTTCGCTGGGGGCGTCGGGGAACATGGCCACATCATATTCAATAAGGGAGCAGGCCTTGACCTCCACCAGATGCCGCCTTCCCCGGCGGTCGACGCAGAGAAAATCAAACCGCGAATTCCCCAGGGTAAATTCGGGATGAACTTCCCGGAGGCCGGGGATAAGTTCGGGGAGGAACAGCGCCTCCGCGGCCCGGTTTGCCCGGGCGGAAAAAAAGGGGACGATGCCGCCCCGGTACCGGAGGGCCGCCACCGTATAGGCGGTTTTTGCCGCCGGGGAAGGGGCCCGCCGTTCCAGAATCAGGCCGATCCCCGGAATGTTGCTGTCCCGGAAGCCGAAAAATTCAATGAGCCGTCCGGGGTTGGGGCAGTGGCAGGGAATTTCCCGGCCCTCCGCGCCGGCGATAATCAAAAAACGGTTGGGCCGCCGGATAAAGACCGCCTCCAGATCGTTTCTGAACAGGGAGACGGTGCTACGCGCTTTTTTTGGTGAACCCACCGGCGATGACCTCCCATTGGGTTATCAGCATCCCGCAGAGCATCAGCACAAAACCCAGCAGGGTCCAGCGGCCCACGGGTTCCGCCAGGAGGAGGACTCCACCCAGGGCGGCAAAACACCCTTCCAGGCAGAGGATAATGGTGGCGTGGGCCGGGGGCGCGTCCCGCTGGGCTACTACCTGGAGGGTGTAGGCGATACCCACCGAGGCGAAACCTCCGTAGAGCAGGGGAATCAGGTTGTCCGGGGAGCGGATGCCGCCGGTATTGCCCCCGGCGATGTCCGCGAGCAGGGCGGGAAAGGCCCGCCAGCCGAAAAGCCCGGTCTCCACAAGGCCGGGGTCCAGCAGGTCCGCCAGCGTATGTATGGAGGGTTCCAGAAAAAAAGCGGCGGCCAGGGCGAATATGCCGCAGACCCCGAATTGTCCGGCGGAAAGCGCCAGGGGATCGATCTTCCGCACCAAAGCGTCGATGAGCAGTACATGGAAGGCCCAGAAAATAGCGCTTACCGCGGTGATCAGGTCTCCCGGATTGATCCGGTCAAGGTGTCCCGCGGCGCTGAGAAAATAGAGGCCCGTCAGGGTAAAGACCGCGCCGATCCAGGTGGCTTTCCCGGTTTTCCGCCCCAGGAAGATGCCGAAGATCGGGGTCAGCGCCACGTAGAGGCCGGTAATAAACCCGGCGTTCCCCGCGGTGGTAAACATGATCCCCGCCTGCTGGAGCGTGACGGCGATAAAAAGGCAGCCCCCCGCCGCCAGGGAATACCGGAAAAACCGCCCCGGCGTGGGGGCCGGCGTTACCGGGCCGCCGTTTTTCCCCCGGCCCCAGCCCTGAATGAACAGGATGGGCAGCAGGGAAAGGCTTCCCAAAATAAACCGGATACCGTTAAAGGCAAAAGGCCCCACATATTCCATCCCGGAACGCTGGGCCACAAAACCGAAACCCCAGATGCCCGCCGTCAACAAAAGAAGTATATCCGCCCGCAGGGCCCGCTTGTTCATGGGGAGAGATTAACATGGAAGAGGGGCGCAATAAAAGCAGCCCCGGCAGGGGCTGTGGCTCAAAAACAAGCAACACACGCCCGGCGCTCAGGAAATGCCATAATACCGGGTAAATGCGCGAAGGCTTTAGCCTGAGCAGCGCGCCGTGGGACGCAATAAAAGCAGCCCCGGACGGCGTTAAACAGCGATCTTTAGCTTTTCCGGTAGATAAAAAAACCCTACCGCCGCGCCCACCGCGCCGCAGATCATCAAAATGACGGGCTGCTGATAGCCTTTCGCCATTTTACCGGAACCGCCGAGTGCCCGGATCGCCCTGTTGGCTCCTCCGACAAGCTTTCCCCCCATGGACTGGTGGAATTCAACAAACTGATAAATTCCTATAGCCAGTACCACAATCCCGGCGGCTAATAACAAAACTCCGATAATTTTAACCGGACTCATTCCTTGTGCCATATTACACCTCATCCAATTTTAGCGCTCTTCCCGGATCAGGGCTTCACGAAAACCCGCGGCGCTTATTTTTTCCGTCAATCCTTGTACATCTTCACCCCGGACTTCCGCGAGGACCACCCGGAAAAATTCCCCGTTTCGTTCATACGCGGGGTTCAGACCGGCGTTTTTTAGTTTTTCAAAGGCCTCAACCGCGTTCCGGGCGATCCGGTAAGCGCCTACCTGCAAACGGTAGCGCTTGTTGGGAACGGGGGAAATGGCGGGTTTCAGCACCGCCGCCCCGCCGGAGTAGCCGTATTCCGGCGGGGCCGGGGCCTGATACTGCGGCGGCACAGCGGCCTGCGGGGAGGGCGGAACCACCGCCTGGTTTTCCGCCGGGGCGGATGTCCAGCCCGGATCGACAATGCCGGGCCCGCCGCCGGGTACGGAAGATATTGCCGGAGCGGTCTCCGTATCGGTTCCCGAGGGGAACACCACCGGCCCCAGGCTTTCCACAATCACCGGGGCGGTTCCGGTGGCGATCATGTCCAATTGTTCCGCCGCCGCCCGGGAAACGTCAAGAATCCGGGCCGAAACAAAGGGCCCCCGGTCGTTCACCCTGACGCTGACTGTTCTGTTGTTATGGGTATTGGTAATGGTCAAGACCGTACCGAAAGGCAGCGTAGGATGGGCGGCGGTTAAAAGGGTAGAATTGAAAATTTCCCCTGAAGCTGTGGGCCTGCCGTCAAATTCGGTCCCATACCAGGAGGCGATCCCCTCCTGCCGGAAAATCTGTCCGCCGGGGCCCGGTTGATCCTGGGCGCTTGCCGGGGGAAGGTAAAAAAAGGCGATAAACAGCCCTGTGCATAATAGAGAATAAATCCGTTTCATGCCTATTTTATCGGCAAAAGGCCCGGACATGGTGAGAAGTTTACATCTGAGCTTGATTTTTCTTTTCTTCCTTTTCCCGGGCCCATTCGGCCAGATGTTTTTGCAAATTCTTTTCGTTGGTAATATCCTGAATATTTCCCAAAACAAAAAATCTGCCCTCTCCCCGGTCTACGGAGACAAAATTACAGCGCAGGATCATCTCTTTTTTTGTTTCAGGGTTCAGATAGGTCAATTCCTGGATGGGGTTCAAATCCTCCAGCATTTTTTCAGTAAACCTGCGGCTGGAAATCACGGAACGGTTAAAAAGCAGCACAAAATATTCGATCATGCTGGTAATTTCACTTTTTTTGATGGAAGGAGCTATCAAATCGGTGAACTTTTTCCCCTGGAGACTCTTGAGCCCCAGCAGGGTTTCCAGAAATTTGGAATATTGTTCCTGGATGATAAAATTCTTGTCCATAAAGAACAGCCCCACCTTGAGAGCGTCCTTCATGGCGGTAATGGTATCCCTATCCTCTTTCAGTTCCGCCGATGCGGCCTCGGCGGCGTCCTTTAATTCCCTGAGGCTTTGATTTTGCTTGTTGACCCCGTTGACCAGGTAGATGTACGCGATAAAACCGATGACGATAAAAACCGCGGACAGAATTAACTGCCGGAGGATCTGGGACCACAGCCGCTGGTATATTTGCTCGGCCTTAAAATCGCAGCCGATAACTCCCACCGCCTCCCCTGAGGAATTGAGGATCGGCGCGTAAAGCGAAACCACCCAGCCCCACTGGGTGTTAAAATCCAGGCTGCTGATTTGGTGGGTTTTGGTCTCCATGGTCCGCAAAACCGGGGCAAGATAATTTGAAATATCCTCCTCCATTCCCAGGGGAGAAAAAGCTTCTTCATCGTCCGGGGGGGCGCTGCCGTCAATAATATACCGGAAGACCTCCCCCTGTGCCGGGGCCATAGTATACAAATAGATGCAGTTGGACTCTTCCTTAATGGCCAGCATGGCAAGCCGGGCGCTTTCGTAAAAGGGGTCCAGCGGGTCCAGGCTGAGGGCGAGGGCCTCAAAAGAATCCCCCTCAACAAGGGCGGCTGTTTTCTCAATAATAGGCCCTCCCAGCTCATAGCCGATGGTTTCGGTTATCCCCACCAGCTGCTGAAGGGAGGTGGTAATAACAATCGAATAAACGGCAATGATAAAGAGAACGAAGAAAAGGGTAAACCGGAATTTCAGGGAATGGGACTTTTTCATGCTTTCATCCTTTGGTTGTCTTTATATAGTATCACATTTTGTAATCCAGGTTGCAAAATTTTTTGAAAAAGCAACAACGATAACAAACGGCTTGCCGTTTCAGAATCCGGTAGTCCAAAGGGATTTAATTTTGAAACAGCAAGCCGGCTCATGGTGCGAAAAAATCTATTTTTAGGCCGAAAAGTGCGGGGGGGGGGGGGGGGGGGGGCGGCCCCGGGAAAATAATACTGTATGTTGTTTTATATTGTCAAGCGCGTTTTGCATACAAAACCCCTTAACCGCAGGGAATATCCGTCCGGCGAAAATCTTTCCGAACATGATTAGTATATCACGGCCCATACAAAAAGAAAACAGCCCCTGTCTACTTTTTCCCCACTTCTTTTATCTTGGCTATCTCATCGCGGATTGCGCCCGGCAATCCGCGCACCACCAGTCCGCCTACTTTTTCCCCACCTCTTTTATCTTCACTATCTCATCGCGGATTGCGCCCGGCAATCCGCAAACAACCCGCTACTTACTTTTTACCAAGAACATTGATCTTGGCTATCTCGTCGCGGATTGCCGCAGCTTCCTCAAATTCCAGGTTTTTGGCGTGTTCCAGCATTTCGTTTTCCAGGGCCCTGATAAGCTGTTTCCGCTGGGCAGGGATCAAGACATTGTAGGATTTTTTCAGCACCTCAATGGAAGCGGCGGCGGCGTCCTGATCCTCCTCGGCGTGGCGGGTGAGGATGTCGGCAATGGCCTTTTTCACCGTGGCGGGGGTAATGCCGTGGGCCTTGTTGTAGGCCGTCTGAATCTGCCGCCGCCGTTCGGTTTCGGTTATGGCGGCCTCCATAGCGTCGCTTTTCCGGTCCGCGTACATGATCACCTTGCCCGCGGCGTTCCGGGCCGCCCGGCCGATGATCTGCACCAGGCTGGTGAGGGAACGGAGGAACCC
>JAISAN010000097.1 GCA_031266635.1 Treponema sp.
GTTACCACCTTTTCCACCCTAAACCCCGTTTCCCCCAGAAGGGCCGAAAGGGTTTTGATCGAAAAAAGGTAGAGGTGATCAAAAATCGCCGAACGCCAGCGGCTCCTGAAAAGCCGGGCCTGGAACCCGGCGATATTCGGAGTGGTAAGCAGCAAATATCCCCCCGGAGCGCATATCCGGCGGGCTTCACGGACAAAACCTGCCGGATCGTTAAGATGTTCAATAAGATGGGAGGCCAGGATCAGATCAAAAAAGTTTGAGGGAAAATGATTTTTCTCCAGGGGAACCTGGCGTACGTCAAGGCCCCGCTCCCGGCGGGCATAAACGGCGGAGGGGGAAATCTCAACCCCCGTAACAGTCCAGCCCCGGTTCCGCAGGTTTGCCAGCAGGGCTCCGGTAGCGCAGCCCACATCAAGAACCCTGGGGCTGCCCCGTTTTTTTAAGGCCCCCTCCAGCGCCGGAAAATCCGCGTCCTCCAGGGCCAGTTCCTGAAGGCGGAGAAAGGCGGCTTCATTTGCCAGCTCGTACCGGAGGTAATCTTCTCCGCGGCTGTCCTGATAACGGGCCGCGATAGCCGTATTCAGGGGCTGGGGGTTTATTTGCACCAGACCGCAGCGTACACAGCGGACATAAAAAAAACCGTCGCAAAAAAGATGGGGCCGGAAATTTTCAGCCCCGCAGAGGGCGCAGGGTATAGACCGGCGTTCTTCCCGAACAACCGGAGTAGACCAGGTCTTGACCGGTTTTTTTCTCACCGGGACGCCTATTCAATGATCAGGCGAAAAACAACATTCCGGGAATTTCCGGCAATATCCTGGGCGATAATTTCCAGGGTCGCCTGTCCCCGGGTAAAGCCGACTTCTCCAATCTCAAAACCGGGGAAGGGTGCGTATACCTGTTTTGCCGGAACCAGGCCGTTGCGGTACACCATCAGCTTTCCGTCCCGGGCGGAAAGGGTTTCAAAGAAGAGGGCCCCGGCTTCGGTTCCGTTTACCGAACAGACTATCCGGTGGGGCGCCAGAAAAGGCCCCCCCGCTTCGGCCAGGGTGTCCGGCACAACCGCCGAAACAATATACCGGCCCTGGCTCAGATTCCGCACCTGGGCGGGATTGATTAATCCCCCTTCGGAATTCCGCAGCCGTACCGATTGAAAAAGGGGAGGCCGGGTATCGGGAAAAGGGGTGATAATCATGGATGGATTTATCCAGCGCCGTTCCCGCCGGTCAAAGAGGGAAAAATAAAATCCCTCTCTTGACGACCAGCCGGAGATTCCTGAACGGGCAATGGGGGTGTTCCGCTCCACCTGGCCGGGGATTCGGATTTCCGGGGATTTTTCAAAACGGCTGTATATGCTGATAAGCCCGTCTCCGTGATCCAGGGCAAGCCATGAGCCCAGGGGAGAAGGCAGCCGGGATGCGCCGCTTTCCTCGCCGCGGGAAAAAAGGAGTTCCCCCTGTTCGGCGGCCAGTATGGGCCCCTCCCCTTCAAAAGAACTCCCCAGTACCGGCCTGCCTTCGTCATTCCAGCCAAAGTTACGAACCATGCGCGCTTCCTGGGCCGGCCAGTCCATAGCCGGGAGGCGCAGCGCCAGGGCGAAAAACAGCATGACCGGAAGGCCGGAAATCCCTTTGTTCATCAACGTTTCTCCAAATCAAAGGATGCCATAGTCGTTCTTCCGCCGGTATAGATCCGGGAACCGGAACGGCCCAGAAATACGGTTTCACTTTTAAAAGGCGCTTCCATGATGATCCGCCCCGGAAGTTTCAGGGCGATAAGTTTTTTCTGCCCCGCCGACGGGGATGTAACGATAAACAGAAGCCCGTCTCCCCCGGAATTGTCAATAGCGTTTATCGTCCCTTCCAGGGGTACTTTTATGCCCTTTCGGGCGCTGATTTTATAAACGCCAAGCCCCCCCGCCCGCTCAAAAACAACATAACCGTTCTGTTCAATAAACGAAATAAATACCGCCCGCCGGAAACCATCTTCCAGGAATTCATGGTACACCACCTTGTATTCGCCGTTTGCCGTATCGCCGAAACGTTCCAGCAGCAGGAACCGCTGATCATCAATACCGGAGATGATCCCCAGCCGGGAACCGTCCGGGGAAACGGCGCAGCCCAGTATCACCGGCAGCCGCGAGCCGCCGGGTTCAAAGGAAAAAATATGTTTCCCGCCGCTGTCAAGGACTTCGACAACGCCATCCAGAGAACCGGTCAGAATTATCCCTCCGGCAGCGTCGATACAGGTCAGGGGAGCGGAGAAATCATAGGTCCAGAGGGTCTTTCCGGCATTGTCCAGGGCGGAGAGGGAATTCTGTTCGCTGCCGATCAAAAAAATCCGCTTGTCCAGAAACAGGGGATAAGCCCGTCCATCTTCTATGGTGATGACCTCGCTGTTAAGGGAATTATACACTTCAATACGTCCCGGCTCCGCGCCGTATTCGGACCAATAGTCTTCGGAAAGGGATACCTGCGCGGTTTTGATCCGGTTCATGGAAAAACGGCCCTGGGAATCCACATATCCAAAACGATCCCCCAGGGTAAACGAAAGCAGGGGGCCGGCAGATTCCCCTTCGGCGGGAACCGCATCATCATCGTCCTCCGTTGTTTCGGGTTTTAGGGAATTCTCCCCGATAAAAACCGGATAGCTGGATTCCAGGGAACTTAACCACTGCGGTTTAAGGATAGTTTCCCGGGGGATTGGCCGGGAAGCGGCGGAAAAATAGACAATAAACAGCAAAAAACCGGCGATTATCCAATATTTCTTTTTTTTCTTCGCCACAAAAGCCTCTTTAATCACTTTTAAGCGATAATTGTTCAAAACCTGAAGTTTCGGAACAGCTTTAGTATAAAAAAAAGGAAGATGTATGACTAGTGTCTGTCCACAAAGGCGGCGGCGGAACCGGCAGGGCAGACGCCGCGCCGGACAATCCGCCCGCCCACATCTTAATAGAGTTGTTCAGAAACTTCAGTTTCTGAACAACAACCGTTAAAAAACAGCAAAATGCGAAGCATTTTGCATAGACTTGTTCGATAACCAACCGGATTATTGAACAAGTCCAATGTCGTTTTTTACAGGTTTATACTACATCTTGACATATTTTGACATACAATACATAATTTATAAACAATGATCGATGATGATATTCTGACTATTGATGAAGTGGCCAAATATTTGCGGGTATCTGAACGAACCGTGTACGATTGGGCGCAGAAGGGGGATATTCCCTCGGGAAAGATCGGCACGGTATGGCGCTTCAAAAAGTCGGAAATAGAAAAGTGGGTAAACGAGCGGCTGACGGGGAACAAGCTTATGCCCCAGCAGGCTCCAATTTCCATAACCACTATTGTTTCCCCGGACCGTATTTTGTTTCTTGATTATTCCGCCAAGCGGGACGTACTCCTTGCCCTGGCGGATAATCTTGCCAATGCCCCCCAGGTTAAAAACCGCCAGGAACTGGCTATGGAAGTTCTCAAGCGGGAAGAACTGATGACTACCGCCATTGGCCGGGGCATCGCCATTCCGCATATCCGGCTTTCTTCGGTTACGGACCTGGTGGTTTCCGCGGGGATCAGCAGAACTGATATTGTTGATTTTCAGCCGCTTGATGATGAGCCGGTTCGCCTGGTATTGATGATTGCCGCCGCCTATAATCAGCACGCTTATTATCTCCAGACACTTTCCTTTTTCAGCGCCCGCCTAAAAGACCAGGAACTGCGGGCCTCCCTCCTTGCCGCTGAGACAACACAGGAAGCGTACAAGCTGCTGGCCGGCGCATAAGGCCGCGGTTACTCAAATATCACGGCCAGCCAGGATTCAATATCACTTACATCTTTACCGATAAGTCCGATGGACACGGGGGCGGTGGTTTCGGCGACGAGCCACTTTTTCCCCGCCGCCTCGAAACGCGCGCCGGGACCTTCAATGTCTCCAAGGCCCATAGCGTGACTATAATCCCGGGAAACCATAATCGCCGCGGGGATATTTGCCTGGGCCAGGACTATGGCCCATAACAGGGCGCGGCTGTCGCAGTCTCCCCTGCCTTCAAAGGCCGCGCTTACCAGGTTTACAAAGTCGCTGCCCATCAGGTCCCGTTCGTACACAAAGGATTGAACCCAGCCTAAAACATTGCCCGCCAGAACGCGGTTTTCTTCCCCCTGTGCCGCCGGGGCCGCCGCGTTCCCGGTTCCCGCCGCCGGTACATTCCAAAACCGTTCCAGTTGAAAAGCCGCGTCCACGAGCCGTTCCCAGGAATCCCGGTAGATAGCCCGGTAAAACCGAATCCAGGCTTCCTGCCACCGGGATGAAAAAAGATACCGGCGGAGGATCGTATATTCCCGGTCTACCAGGGCCTGGGCCGCCTCGGCGTCGTGTTCCCCAACCAGGGCTTCAACGGCAAGCCCCGCGAGGCTGGTTTTTCGCTGCTCGCCCCTGGGGTACGCAAAAGTTATAATGGGCCCGGAAAACCGCTGTTCCGCCCCGGAGGGGGCAATGGAATCCAGCGCGGACAGATGCAGAACCGCCAGACCGGCCTGGCCGGCCGGTCCATAGGCCAGGGCCAAAAGCAGGGGCGGGCTGTCGGAGGCCGTCCTTCCCCAGGCCTCAGGGCCCTCGTTCCCGGTGTTTCCCAATTCAACGCAGAGGCCCCAGCCCTCAAGCTGCGAACCGGAATTCCGGCCCGAGCCCCGGTTGTTTTTATCCGCCGTTCCGTTTCCGGGGCTGGGGAAATTGAGTTCTATTAGGGCCGCCAGTTTATCCCGGTATTCAAAAAAACTCACATCCCCCCGGCTGTTCAGACGCCGGGTGGTATCGTCAACCAGGGCCTTCATGGTTTGACTGGCCCGGTTATACACCATCAGATCGAAGATCGCCCCTTCCTCATTCTGAAAAGAAAAACTGTTTTTCCCGTCTCCCCCGGTATACTCGTAACCTTCGGGAAGATCGATCCGAAAACCCCAGGCAGGAGAATAGAGGGGCTCGGAAAGGGCAAAAACCGCCGGGACAAACAAGAACAGAAGCAAATGCGCTTTTCCCGCGGCGGGAACATTTCCGGCCGCTTGTTTTTTTATATTCATGTTATTATTGTCGGTAGAGCTTATGCTAAAATAGACTTGTTCAGAAACTGAAGTTTCTGAACAAGTCTAATGTTAAATTTCGGAGCGTCGTTTGAAGCGGGTCGATATTCTTTTTGAAAATGACGAGGTCCTTGTTCTTAATAAACCCGCGGGGCTGGCGGTTCAGGGAGGAGCGGGGATTGCGGTTTCCCTGGATCGCCTCCTGGAAAAAACATACCATCCCCGCCCCCTTCTGGTTCACCGCCTGGATCAGGACACCTCGGGCGTGATCCTGACCGCAAAAAACCGGGACGCTGCGGCCCGGTTTTCCCGTCTTTTTGCCGAAGAAAAACCCCGGCCGGGCGGAAGTGTTCTGGGCGGGGCCGGAACCGGCGGGATGCTGGTCAAACAGTACCGCGCCCTCTGCGCCGGGACCCCTCCCGAAGATTCGGGACTGATTGAATATAGCCTGGGTATCCGGGGTATGGAAAAAACAGCCCGGACCGCCTATAAACGGCTGGGGGGCAACGGGGAATTTTCCCTGCTGGAACTGGAATTGGGAACCGGCCGGACCCACCAGATCCGCCGTCATCTGGCCAAAATCGGGAACCCGGTCCTGGGAGATGATAAATACGGGGATTTTGGCCTGAACAAACGGCTCCGCAGGACAATGGGACTCAGGCGGCTCCTGCTCCACGCCTGCCGGCTTGTCATTCCCGCCGGGCCGGACGGTTCCGGGGCTCTGGACATCAGCGCTCCCCTGCCGGAATATTTTACCCCCTTTCTGGAATTATTTAAAAACCCGGTTTAGTGTATAAGGAATATGAAAGATACCTTTGGCAGAACTATTGATTATCTGCGGGTTTCAATTACCGATCGCTGTAATCTGCGCTGTATATACTGTATGCCTCCCGGCGGTGTGGACTGGACGCCCCACAGGAATATTCTTTCCTTTGAAGAACTGCTCAGGCTCTGCGGGCTTATGGCCGGAATGGGAATTCGCCGGATCAAGGTAACCGGGGGGGAACCACTGGTACGCCGGGGCGCGGCGGATTTTATCGCTTCCCTGAAAAAACTTGAAGGAATACAAACTGTTACCCTTACTTCCAACGGCGTAGCCCTGGACCAGCATTTGGACAAGCTTATCAGTGCGGGCCTGGACGGCCTCAATATCAGCCTTGACAGTTTACGGGAAGAAAATTTCCGCCGTATCACCGGGGGAGACGGTTTTGAAAAGGTCTGTTCGTTCTTGAACCGGATAGATTCTTTGCCCCTGCCGGTTAAAATCAACTGCGTGCCCCTTCGGGGTATAAATGAAGATGAGCTTGCCAATCTGGCCGGCCTGGCAAAAACAAGCGCCGCGGCGGTTCGTTTTATCGAACTTATGCCCCTGGGACGCGCCGGATCTTTTAGCCCCGTACCCGGCAAAGAGGTGTTTAAACTATTGGAAAAAGAATACGGAAAACTCATCCCCTATCCCGGAACGCTCGGCGGCGGACCGGCGGTTTATTATTCCATCAAAGGCTTCAAGGGAAGAATAGGTTTTATCAATGCCCTGAGCGATAAATTCTGCGAAACCTGCAACCGTCTCAGGCTCACCGCCCAGGGGCTTTTGAAGCCCTGTTTGTCCAGCAACATAGGCCTCGATCTGCGCGGACTAATCCGGGGGGGCCCGGAAAATTCAGGAGGCTGGGAGTTGGAAGAGGCTGTCCGCGCCCTAATCGCCCGGAAACCCTGGGGCCATACATTTTCCACCTGGCAGGATCAGGAAAAAACGGAGCATGAGGCCGGGATGTTCAGTACCGGCGGCTGACGGAACGGTGGACCGCCCTAAAGCTTCCCCGCCGGAAAGCGGGTTCTTGGGTATCAGACCCCACCGCAAATGAAAACCGCCCGTTTTTTCAGCCGTCTCCCATATATTTCAGCGTAAGCACCAGGGGCAGATGATCGCTCAACCCCGAACCGGTACGGGGGTTGTAGGCATCGGGAAGCCCCCCGGCGCGGGTAAAGGGCGATTGATCCGCCGTATAAACAGCGTCAAAATCCCAGCCAACACCATCGAAAAAAGATTCGGAAAGCAGAACATGGTCGATGGTTTCCCAGGCGTTCCGGTAATAGTAGGAACCGTTTTCCAGCTCGCGCCCCCAGGGAGAATATAAAATCGCGGCGCCCGGAGGAAAATACACCGCCGCCGGCGGCTTGGTTTTGCCGAGGATCAGAAAATCAGCCTGCAGCTCTTCAATCAGTTCCGCTGAATCATCCGCGTTTTCCCCCTTTGCCCGGTAAAGTCCGGTAAGCTCCGCGGCCCTGGGGTCATCAGGGATCAGCGCCGTAATAAACGCCCCATTCTTCCGGTAAAATTCATCGTGATTTTCATTCAGGTCTCCCATAACGGCTATGGGCGTATGGGGATTTTCCTTCCGTATCTCCCTCATTCTTCTGAGGATGATCCGCGCCGAAGCCCGCCGAAGCCCTTCGGTGACATCATCGCCCCCCAGCTTGGATTTCCAGTGGCAGATAAAAAGCGCCGGCGGCTTATCCCCCGTGTCAACCCAGACCTCCATCACCGGGCGGGGCGTGGTTTCACCGTTAAAACTGAGGGAATGAGCGCGGGTATTAAGCAGGGGAAGACGGCTTAATATGCCTATACCCAGCGAAGAACCGCTGTTGTTCGCAAAAAAGACCCACCGGTATCCATGTTTACCCAGAGGCCCGGCGGCCAGCTCCTCCAGTACCCCCGCGTTTTCTACTTCCTCCAGGGCAAGAATATCCGGCGCACCCGTTCCCATGCCCCCAATTGCCCGGCCCATAACATTCAGCCTGCTGGCGTACTTTTCCCCGGACCATCCCGCTGAATTGAGGTATTCGTCATATTCATCCCCGGTTTCCTCCCCGTCAAAAAGGGCCTGCACATTCCAGGTCATAATACTCAGGGTCTCCGCCCCTCCTCCGGCGGAATCGCCCTCAGCGGCGCGGCCCGAAAGATCGCAGCCGCCCAGCCCGATAAAGGGCAACAACAGAATACCCATGCCAAGAACACGCCAAAATAGTCCCATACAAACCTCCGGCTTTGTGGACAGAACGAGAGGCTGTTCCAAAACTTCAGTTTTGGAACAGCAACCTTGCATGGAAAAGCGGGCATTTGACCGCTTTTCCAAGAGGTTGTTTCAAAACCAACCGGGTTTTG
>JAISAN010000146.1 GCA_031266635.1 Treponema sp.
CCATGCGTTCCGGGCCGGACAGGGGATGGCGGAGTTCCCGGCCCGCCAGTATTTGGGAAAGCGGTTTGCCGTGAATGAATTTTTGCAGGTCTTCGGGGGCCAGTTCAAACCACGGAAGGCCCAGGTTTTCAATAAGGGCCCTGTTTATAGGCAAAAGGGCCGCCGCCAGGCTTTGCCGGGACTCATCGTCATCCCCGCCGGAAACGGCCTGGGAGAGGCCGAAGCCCGCCACCTGGGTCCGAACCAGGGCGGCCAGATGGGCGCGGGAACCGGCGGCCAAGGCAATGTCTCTGGCCAGGGAACGGATGTAGACGCCGGAAGAACAATGAACCGCTATTTCCGCGAAGGGCGGGTCCCAGGCGGTCAATTCCAGCCGGTAAATACTGACGGGCCGTTTTTTCATCTCCGGCGTTTCCCCGGCGCGGGCCAGCTCCGAAGCCCGCTTCCCCCCCAGGTGGATGGCCGAATAGGCCGGCGGGGCCTGAAGAATCTCCCCCCGGAACCGGGGCAGCGCCGCTTCCACCGCCTCCCGCGAAGGCAGGGGGCCCTCCGCCGCGGTTTGGCCCTCAGGGTCAAGGGTATCGGTTTCAAGGCCGAAGCGGATTTTACCCTCATACTGTTTATCGCAGTGGGAAAACCAGGGGCTTAATTTTACCGCCCGGCCAACCAGAACCGGGAGCAGCCCTTCGGCAAATTTGTCCAGCGTTCCGGTATGGCCCACTTTGGAGGTCTTGAGCGCCCGCTTCACTTCATAAAGGGCTTCAAAGGAAGTGAGGCCGGTTTTTTTACGGAGAAGCAAAAGTCCCCCCTGCGCGGAGGGGAGCCCGTTATACGTTTCCTTTGTCCCGGCGATTTTTTCCATCCTCTTCTGCTTATTGAAATACCGGCGCCCCAGGCGGTGTTTTCAGGGATTTCCCAAACTTTCTATCTTTTTTACCAGGTCAAAACCTTCCCCGATGCTTGTATCCCGGTGAAAACGGAGGCGGGGAATTTTCCGGATCCGCATGGCCGCCCCAAGCTGGGCCTGGATAAACCCCGCCGCATTCTGCAGGCCTTCAATCCCTTTGCCGCCGCCGGAGTCCGCCCGGATACAGGACACAGACACATCGGCCCAGGCCAGATCCCGGGATACGGAAACCCTGGTTATTGACAGGAATGAGTTGACCCGGGGGTCCTTGATTCTGCCTTCAAGAATGAGGGTACTTATCTTTTCCTGGATGAGCCGCCCCACCCGTTCAATCCGGTATTCAGCCATTCCGGTATCAGCTCAACTTTCTCGCTACTTCGACCATCTCAAAAATCTCAAGCTGATCGTTCACCTGAATATCGTTAAAATTCTCAAGGCCGACGCCACATTCATAACCGGCGTTTACTTCTCTCGCGTCGTCCTTGAAACGCCGGAGGGAGGCAAGCTTGCCGGTATGGATAATAATACCCTCCCGGATAACGTTGGCGCTGGCGCTCCGCTTGACCACACCGGTAAGGACATAACAGCCGGCAATAAGACCCGCCTTGGGAACCTTGAACACATTCCGTACTTCCGCCGTACCGACCACTTCTTCTTTGGTGTCGGGCTTGAGCATTCCCTCCATAGCCTGCTGAATTTCCTCCGACGCCTTGTAAATAACGTTGTATTTTCTAATATCTACCTTTTCCTGATCCGCCAGGGCTTTGGCCTTGGGCACCGGGCGGACATTAAAGCCGATAAGGATCGCGTTGGAAGCAATAGCCAGGTTCACGTCCCCTTCATTGATGGCCCCCGGCAGGGCCTGAATCACATTGAGCCTGATCTCCTTATTGGAGAGTTTTTCCAGGTTTGCCCGGAGGGCTTCCGCGGAACCCTGAACATCGGCTTTGATGATCACCTTGAGCTCCTGAATGGAACCGTCGCTAATTGTATCGTAAAGATTGTCCAGGGTGATTTTCTTGATATTTTTGGCGTCCTCAAAACGTTTGAGTTCCTGCCGCTTAGCGGAAAAATCACGGGCCAATTTTTCACTCGCCACCACCTGGAGGGGGTCCCCCGCGTTGGGGATGCCTTCAAAACCCAGTACCTCAACGGGCATGGAAGGGGTGGCGTCCGCAAGCCGTTCACCCTTGTCGTTAAAAAGGGCCCGTACCTTGCCGGGCCAGACCCCCGCTACAAAAGAATCGCCGGCCCGCAGGGTGCCTTTTTCCACCATGACGGTGGCTACGATGCCCCGGCCATGATCGATTCGGGATTCGAGGACTTTGCCTTCCGCGGAACGGTTATAGTTGGCCGTGAGGCCCAGCATATCCGCTTCCAGGCCAATAGCTTCAATCAGTTTATCAATACCTTTTTTCTGGAGGGCCGAAAGTTCCACAAACAGGGTCTGGCCGCCCCAATCGTCCGGCTGGAGGCCAAGTTCCGAAAGCTGGCTTTTTACCCGGTCGGGGTTGGCCTCCGGTTTATCCATCTTGTTCACCGCTACAATGACGGGAACACCCGCGTCTTTGGCATGGTTAATAGCTTCAACGGTCTGGGGCATGACCCCGTCATCGGCGGCCACCACCAGCACCACAATATCCGTTACCTGGGCGCCCCGGGCCCTCATGCGGGTGAAGGCTTCGTGACCGGGAGTATCGAGAAAGGTCATTTTCCCTTTGGGGGTATCGACCATATATGCGCCGATATGCTGGGTAATACCGCCGAATTCGCTGGAAACCACATCGGCACTGCGAATGGCATCCAGGAGCTTGGTTTTTCCGTGATCCACATGGCCCATAACGGTAACTACCGGCGGCCGGGGAAGCAGCTCCGCCCCCTCGTCGGAACCAGTGTCAATTACCGTCTCGTCGTAGAGGCTGATGATTCTTACATCCGACCCGAATTCCGAGGCCAGAATGGAGGCGGTTTCGGCATCGATCTGCTGGTTAATGGTTACCATCATCCCCATAGACATAAGTTTCTGGATCACTTCCGAAACCTTGAGATTCATCTTCCGGGCCAGCTCGGAAACGGAAACCACTTCCATTATTTCGATGTATTTAGGCACCGGATTGACCGGTTGAGTTATCTTTTTCTTGGTCTGGAGGAGCTTTTCCTCCATTTCCTGTTCTTTCTCTCTCTTGGTATAAACCGGTTTTTTGGCCTTAAATGTCCGCTTTACCGGCCCCTTGCCCTCAGGGAGGGGAGTTCCCGGCGAAGCCCCTCCGGGCCGGCCGCCGGGCCGGGGTCCGCCGGGACCAAAGCCGGGCCGGCCGGGACCGCCGGGCCGGGGTCCGCCGCCAAAACCGGGCCGCCCGCCCCCGGGCCGTCCGGAATCGGTATGGGCGCCGCCGGACCGGCCGGCGGGGCCGGCAGGGGAACGTCCGCGGAAGGAGCCCGAAGAAGAACGGGGTGTTTCTTCCCGGGGGCTCCGGCCTACAAATTTCCCCCCCACCCGGCCGGCTACCGCGGCGGGCCGCTGGGTAACGGGAAAGGATGTTACCTGGCTTTCCGGCGTCTTTTTCTCGGCTGCCGGAACGGCCGCCTCATCCGGTTTGGCCTTCGGCCCCTCCGGGCGGCTGGATACCACAACTTTGGGCTGAGCTTTCTTGACCGGCCCCTGGGGTGAAGCGCCAGAAACAGGGGGCTTTTTTTTCACGACGATCACCTTCCGGCGTTCACCGTGCTCCGGCGAAGGAGCGCCTTTGGCGCCTCCTTCCGACGATTCATGTTCGCTCTGGGAGCGTTTGATGAGTTCCGCCTTTGGTTTTTGGGTATTGTCTAAATCCTCAGCCATGATATTCCTTTATTCGCAGTGGGGTCTAATACACCGCCTTTAGGACGGTTATACAGCATTAAACTCCCAATATAAATACCTCACATATACCGTTCCTTCAGGACAGGATATGTTAATTGTTCATTCACCACGGGGGTGATACCCAAAAACCCGCTCACCGGATCGCGGGGCAAGCCCAAAGGCTTGTTTACCGGGGATTTCATTCATCCTCATATTCAAAACTTAAACCAATGCCGCAATTCGGACAGTTGGTCATATCAACGGTGATCTTTGCCCCACATTCAGGACATTCATATTCTTCCGTCTCCTCAGCCCCATCGGCCGCTTCATCTTCCGTTCCGGTTTCAGTCCCGGCCGCTGTCTCGGAATCATCAGGAATTTCGGAATATTCCTTTTCCTCTTCCTCTTCTTCCACAATCTCTACATATTCTTCAATAAGTTTGCGGAGAGTTTCAAGCTGTTCCGTGGAGACCTTTTGCATAGCCGCCAGGTCTTCGGCGCTGAGGGCCAGGAAATCTTCGATAAAATCAACGCCATTTTCCAGCAGGACCGACGCGGTATTGGAGTCCACGCCGGGAAGTTCGGAGATCCGGGAAATTTCCTCGCTGTACTCCTCTGAATCGCCAAAAAGTTCGGAAACCGCCCGCCGGGATTCGGCGGCAATATCCATCGCTTCAAACTGGGCGTCGGTTTTGACATCAATATTCCAGTCCACCAGCCGGTTGGCAAGCCGGACATTAAGCCCCTGTTTGCCGATAGCCAGGGAAAGCTGGGAATCGTTTACCACCGCCAGGGCCTGGTGTTTTCCTTCGTCCAGGATAATCACGTCCCGGACTTCCGCGGGAGAAAGGGCGTTTTTGATGAACCGCCGGGGATCGGGATCGTATTTGAGAATATCGATCTTTTCCCCCTCCAGTTCTTTGATAACCGCCTGAATCCGCACCCCCTTGAGTCCCACGCACGCTCCAACCGGGTCTACGTCGTCCCGGTTGGAATAAACCGCCAGCTTGGTCCGGTAGCCAGGTTCCCGGACGATCTTGTGGATCTCCACGGTTTTATCATAAACCTCGGGAACCTCGAGCTCAAAAATGGCCCGGACAAAATCCGTATGGGTCCGGGATAATACCACCTGGAGCCCCGCGGGGGTCTTGTTTACCTCGGTAATCAGGGCCTTGATCCGATCGTTTACATGATAGGTTTCCCGGGGAGACTGGTATTTTTTGGGGAGAATTCCTTCCATTTTCCCCAGGTCCACATAGATAGTCCCCTTCCATTCCCGCTGGTAATACCCGATGATAATCTCCCCCACCTTATCTTTGAATTCCGAATAAAGGCTGTCCTTCTGTATTTCCCGGATGGACTGGTGGGCGGTCTGTTTAGCGCTCTGTACTTCGATACGGTCAAATTCCCGGGGGTTCATTTCAATGAGAATTTCATCACCCGCTTCCGCGTCGGGATTAAGTTCCCGGGCTTCATCAATATCTATTTCGGAAACCGGATCGTATACCCCCTCATGCTCAACAATCTTTTTTTGGGCGTAAATAGAAACTTCTCTACTGTCGCTAAACCGGACTATGGCGTTATCGGCATTTCCATAACGGCGTTTATACGCCGCCAGAAGGGTGTTCTCTATGGTTCGGAAAATCAATTCTTCCGAAATACCGCGATCCTGAATTAGCTGACGAATTGCATCCGACATATCTATTGCCACGCTTCTAAACCTCCTGTCATTAGACTTGTTCGATAACGCGAACCCTGGGTTCCCTGCTGCCTGGCGGAAAGGATCATTCCAATGAATGATCCAGTTTCGCCTTTGCTATAAGTTCATAACCTATACTCACCGGCCCGTCCTTTCCCCGGAGGACAAGACCCTGTTCACCGGCGGATTCCAGAATACCCGCCGACCAGTCCGAAATATCGCTCCGGTAACACCGGATTCCCCGGCCCAGGTAAAAGGCGAATTCCGCGCCATCCTTGATAAGCCGGTCTATTCCCGGGGAAGAAACCTCCACATAAAGCTCCCGGCCGGGAAAGGCCAGTTCCAGCCGGGGCAGCAGGGCATGGTGTACCCGGGAACAGTCATCCACCCCCAGAACGCCTTTTTTGTATACCACAACCCGGACCTGAACAGCCCCTCTGTGCCGGGAAAGATTCAGTTCCACCAGTTCCAAACCAAGCCCCTTGATTACCGGTTCCAATGAATCGTACAAGGACTCAAGGGGGTCCCGAAAACCCGGCAGGCTCCCGGAATCCTCCGGGCCGCCTTTCTTGCGGGGGGTATATTTCATTACATTTGCCCTATAAAAAAAGGGTCGTTTGAACGGCCCTTTTTGTTCTGAAATTCAATTACCGGAAAAATTCTAATGATTTTTGTTTTTTTTGTCAATAGATGATCGCACCATCTGTCGCACCGTCTTTACCGGCCTAAAACCGGAGCCGGGCTTTGACGGTGAGGATAAAACGGCTCCCCCGGCCGGCTCCCGGCGGCAGGGGCCCCAGTTCGCCCCGCCTGCCGTCCCCGGAAAACAGGTCCCGGTCCAGGGGGACGCGGCCGGTAAGGTTCAGGGTGAAGCCCTGAAAGAGTTCATGTTCCGCGCTGAGGACCGGGACAAAGGAAAAATCGCTGAACGACGCAAGGCAGGCCAGCGTAAAGGCGGTATAACTGGTATAAAGCCAGCTTACGCCGGTATAGAGCAGGTGTTCCCCGGAAAATCCGGCCGGATTGCCGCTCCGTACCGATGTTGAGGAGGCGGCGCCGTTGTAGAGGTATTCGGCCTGGACATACCACGCGCCTTCCCCAAAAGAATAATCGCCGCCGCCGCTGAACGAAAGCCCCTCCAGGCCGGTGTCCGCTTCCTGGTTATAGGTATACAACAGGTCCGCCGTAAAGCCCAGTTCCAGATCCGCCTTGAGGGAGAGGCCGTAACGGTGTATCCCCAAAAGGGAACCGCTTTGGGGGGACTCGAAAACATACAAGGCCTGTATGCTCGCCTTGTCCCAGTGCTGGTCTCCGGAGAGCCCCGCAAGCCCCCCTTCCCCCGCCGGCGCGAGGGGGTTCTTCGGGGCCGCCCCGAAAACGCGGAGCTTGAGGGAATCCAGCGGATAGGCCGAAAGGGTTCCGCCCAGAACCGCCCGGGGCCTGGCGTCGGGGATCAGGGGATTTTTGGGGTTGAGAAAATCCGAGGGCCCGAAGACCTGGCCGTAGCCAAAGGCGATCCGCATCAGGCCGCCGTCAAAGTCCAGGTGTTCGCCGTTGAGGCGAAAGTAAAGCCG